>JAIOPX010000156.1 GCA_021413705.1 Planctomycetota bacterium
GAATTGGCTCGAAATGGACGCCTTGCCCCAGTGGCTCGCGGAAGGGCACGCAAATGTTCAAGGGATCATTCATCTTGGCGCGCTGAGCGACACGACGCTCACTGACCGTGAGTTGGTGCTGCGGCACAACTTGGAGTACACACGCACTTTGTGGAACTGGGCCACTGCCGCCCGTTGCCCGCTATTGTACGCCTCGAGCGCTGCAACCTATGGCGACGGTATCAAAGGCTATAGCGACGAGATCGATCCACGACACTTCACGCCGCTGAACCTGTATGCCGAGTCAAAGCATCATTTCGACTTGTGGGCGCTCCAGCAGCCAACGGCTCCGCCCCGCTGGGTAGGCCTGAAGTTCTTCAATGTCTACGGCCCTGGAGAAGCTCATAAAGGCCACATGGCCTCGGTAGCGTTTCATGCATTCCATCAAGTTCGGGAAACCGGCCGGGTACGATTGTTTCGCTCCCACCGCGAAGGAATTGCCGACGGGCATCAGCGCCGCGATTTTATTCACGTTTCCGATGCCGTAGACGCCACGCTTCACTTTTTGACCACCCCACCGACCCGCAACGCGCCTAACGGGCTGTACAATATCGGCACTGGAACGGCCCGCACGTTTGAGGACGTGGCGAAGGCGGTCATTGGAGCCTGTGGCGGCAAGGCGCACATTGAGTTTATCGACATGCCGGAACACTTGCGGGCCAAGTATCAGTATTACACTCAGGCCACGGTGATGAAGCTCCGCCGGGCGGGATTCACGCGATCGATGCAGACCATCGAGCAGGGGATTGGCCGATATGTGTCCGAGTTGATGGTGGCGCGAGCGGCATAACCCGTATGGTATAATCAAGCGATCATGCGAAGCATCACGTCTATGAAACGGCTGCGAGGAATGGTCTGGGGCGTGGCCACGATCGCTTGCGGCCTCATGTTGGTTGGCTGCCTGAAACCGCATTACAACACAGATCTCGTGGCCCAGGACGAGACGACCGCCGATGCCCCGGACGTTTCTCCTACGTCCTCTCCGAGCGTCGATGGGCAGAAAAACCCCCTCGATCCGAACCGGGCCTACGACTATCTCAAAGCAATCTGCGCCCTGGGGCCGCGGCCCAGCGGTTCGCCCGGCATGGCCAAGCAACAGCAAATGCTCACTGAGCATTTCGAGAAGCTGGGAGGCAAAGTCCATCGTCAGGAGTTCACGATCCGGCATCCTCAGACGGGGCAGCCGGTTCCCATCACCAATCTGATCGTGCAGTGGCATCCCGAGAAGAAAGAGCGGGTGTTGCTGACGACTCACTACGACACACGGCCGTGGCCCGATCGCGACCCCAACCCGCGCAAGCGGACCAGCGGCACCTTCGTGGGCGCCAACGATGGCGGCAGCGGCACGGCCATGCTGATGGAACTGGCCCACTTCATGCCGGACTTGAAGGGCAAGTACGGCGTCGATTTCCTGCTCTTGGACGCGGAAGAGTTTGTCTTCAAAGATAGTACGGCGATTGCCCAGGGAGATCCCTATTTCGTTGGATCCGAGTATTTTGCCAGAGACTACGTCGCGAATCCGCCTCCCTATCAATATCGCTGGGGCGTGTTGGTGGACATGATCGGCGATCGCAAGCTCCAGATTTTCCAGGAGAAGAACAGCGCCTGGTGGAGCGACACCAAGCCCCTGGTGGACGACATCTGGGCGACGGCCCGACGGCTGGGGGTACGAGAGTTCAACGCCCAGCGGAAGCACGAAGTGCAAGACGATCATCTTAAACTGCGGAATATCGGTAAGATTCCCACTTGCGACATCATCGACTTTGACTATCCCGTTGGCCCCGGCGGCAAGTATTGGCACACCGAGGCGGACACACCCGATAAGTGCTCCGGCGAGTCGCTTTCCAAGGTGGGCTGGGTGTTGCTCGACTGGCTCGGCACGGCACGCTAAGGCGTGATTGGCATGATACCCTGGGCGTCCCTCGCGTCGCTGATTTTAGTGTCGATTGCCGTGCTCGGCATCGCGCGACACCTGCGAAACCGCCGGGACCATTTGCCCGACCATGCAACGTGGTATGTAGACACAACAGCGGACTTGGAGCTGAAAGACGATGCGGCGGTCCCTCTGGCGCCGCGCGATTTCCAGGAGGCCCAACGGGACTTCTACCGCCGGCAATTCCGCCGCCGAATGCAGGGAAGCATAATGCTGGGCGCCGTGGGGCTGTTGCTACCCCTGGGCGGGTGGATCGAAGATGGGATGTTGAATCTGGCCTATCTGGCCCTGCTGTTGGCGCTGGTGGGGTGGATGCTGATGCTGGGCATTGCCGACCTGGTCGCCACGCGACATCATTTTGAGCGCGTGCGTGAACAGTTGCTGGCCGAAGCATTGGCCGGCGTGCGGCCGGATTCGGATGTAACTGCTACGCAAGCGAAGCCGAGACCAGACACGCCTGAACCGTAGCTGAAGTCGGAAGGCTTCGGTTTCCCGCCATAGAACCTGTTCGCCACTCGTTGCGAACATCAAACTCCAGACGTTAAACTGACGCTGTTGGGGAAGTATTCCTCACATCGACAAACACTTCCCGTCGTAACGTACTCACCAGGTTTATCCCATGCTCGGCCCGCTCCATGTTGCTCTGGCGATCGGG
Organism: Planctomycetota bacterium; assembly: GCA_021413705.1. GTDB lineage: Bacteria > Planctomycetota > Planctomycetia > Pirellulales > UBA7805 > JAIOPX01. The sequence goes on from JAIOPX010000156.1 coordinate 2,628, forward strand.
CCGTTGGCCATTTACCTCATGGTGCTGGGACTGCTGAATCTCACCCGCAGGCCGGTGCTGACGACTGGAGGGCGGGATCTGTTTGCTTTGGGCATTGCTCTGTCCGGGTTTTTTATCATCGGACCGCTCGATCTCTTCATGCCTTTGGCCGCCGCCATGCATTTTGGCGTCTGGATCTGGCCTCTCCTGCTGGGGCTCTATCTGCTGATTCTGTTGCTTATTGTCTTGATCAGCCGGCCGCGGTTAGTGGTTTACAATGCCTTGCCTGGCGAGTTGCGCGTGATCTTGCAACGCATGATCGACCGGCTCGGACTTGAGCACACTTGGGCAGGCAATAGCCTATCGTTGCCCAATTGGGGCATTGAGCTGCACATGACCACGTTTCTCCTGATGCGCAACGTATCGCTTTCCGCCACGGGAACCCGTCAAAGTTATCAAGGTTGGCGGTGGCTGAGGCGTGAGTTGGAGATGGAATTCACCCAGGTAGAGGTGCCGCCGAATTCGATCGGTGTAACCTTCCTGACATTCAGCGCGCTGATGCTCGGGGGAATGCTATTGCGTCTGATGCAAAACCCATCCGAGGTGGCCCGCAGCCTGAAAGAACTGCTGCGATGGTAGGTCAGGCTATGGCCTGACGAATGCCATTATAGCCAGCCGCTCGAATCGTTGCTCCGACGTACACCACTGACGTTCATTAACTTTGAGCGTCCGCAATTCATCACCTTGTGCGCGTCAGACAATAGCCTGACCTACAGTTTGCGGAGAAAGCTGTTCAGGCCGGAGTCGTCAGGTCCAGGGTGGCCCGCGTGTTCCTCCTCTTCGTCCTCATCTCCTTCTCCGATGTTGTCCAGGTCGAGATCTGAGTGAGAGGAAGCGAGGGCATCGCCAGGCTTGGGATTGCCGGCAGGCGAGGGGGCAGGTTTCGTAGGCGGAGATTTGGCCGCTGGGGACTGGGCCGCCGGAGACTTTGTTGCTGGGGCAGGTGGCGACTTCTTTGGCACGGGTTTGGATGGAGGAGGCGCGGGAGCTTCGGGCTCGTCCGCTTCCATAAAGTCGATATCAGAAAAAGACTCTTCCATTTCCTCCGCTTCCGGGATTGCCTCGGTCTGCTCCTCGAGCGGCTCCAACTCTTCAGCATCCTCAGCTTTTGAGGCAGCCTTTGGCTTGCCGGGCGGCATCAACTTATCGGGATCCTTTTCCACCAGCACTTCAAACTTCGCACTGCCGATGGTCAGCAGATCGCCGGATTCCAACGCTGCCTCCGTAATGCGGAAGTCACCGACAAATGTGCCGTTGAGAGAACCCAGGTCTCGAACGCAGAGCGTTCCATCCACTTCATACAATTCGCAGTGGTGGCGGCTGGCCAGTGGATGGGCCAAGGTCAGATCGGCATCCCGTCCCCGGCCAATGATGGTCGGCACTTTCTTTAGCCGATAGACGGTTCGCTGTCCCTGCTCTCCCATCAGCACAAGTTTTACCCGCATGGCAGTGGCCTCACCGGACTGAAAACTTACGCCGCCTGGCTTGCGATGGCGGCCGGTTGTAGTGGCAGTGGAAACGGATGGGTGAGCAGAACCTGACACTCTACTTTAACCGGCCATAGTGCCGCTGGCAACGATTGCAGCACCGGCCCCCTTGACTTAGGATTACCAAAGGACTTAGGCTTGCCAGCAGTCCGGGTTATTTTGGGCTTGCGGCTCCCTTGGCGGGACCTATAATTCCCAGCCCTATTCTCGGCCCCCGGGCCGTTTGTCTTATGCAGAGGTGGTGTGCTGGTCGGAATGAGCAAGTGATTGCGGGTGTAGCTCAGTTGGTAGAGCACAACGTTGCCAACGTTGTTGTCGTGGGTTCGAATCCCATCACCCGCTCTTGCCGATCGCCACAGCGTCTACTGAACCAGGCAGCCTGAATCAGGCCGATTTTAGTCCGTATTGAACCGAGCAGGGGCCGTTATCAACGGCCAAGATCGATGGCGCTTGAGGAAATTGAAAACGCTGACGAGTTGGAAGGCGATGTTGCGTCGTCCGAGGAGAAGCAACCCCTGAACCTGAAGGTGGAGGTTGCCAGTCCCAGCGCGTGCCAGCGGCACATTACCGTTACGATTCCGCGAGAGGACATCGATCGCTACTACGACGATGCCTACAGCGAGATGATGGGAACGGCGGCGGTCCCCGGCTTTCGAGCGGGACGTGCTCCCCGCAAGCTCGTGGAAGCTCGCTATCGCAAAGACGTCGGCGACCAAATCAAGAGCAAGCTGTTGTTGGACAGCATGTCGCAAGTCAACGAGAGCCAGAAGCTGGCGGCCATCAGCGAGCCCGATTTCGATCCGGCCGCCATTGAGGTGCCTACCGAAGGTCCGATGACGTTTGAATTCGACCTTGAAGTCCGTCCCGACTTCGAGCTTCCCGACTGGAAGGGGTTGAGCATCGACCGCCCGCAGCGCGAATCCACGAAGGAAGATGTGGATCAGTATCTGTCCCGTTTGTTAGCTCCCTATGGCAAATTGGTCCCCTACGAAGGCCCGGTGAAAACGGGCGACCATGTGACGGTGAATATCGTCGCACGGAAGGGAGACGAGGAGTTGGTTCGGCATGAGGAGCAATCGGTGCCGGTGGCCGCCACCTTGAGTTTCCGCGACGTGGTGCTGGAGAAGTTTGACAAGTTGATGAAGGACGGCAAAGCGGGCGATCGCCGCACTGTCAAGGTCAAGCTGAGCAAAGACGCCACCAACGAGGAAACTCGCGGCAAGGAAATCGAGGTCGAGTTCGAAATCCTCGACGTCAAAAAGTTCGAATTGCCGGAATTGAGCCACGAATTCCTCGGCCGGTTGCCTTATGGCCCGTTCGAGGACGAGTCGAAACTGCGAGAGGCCATTGAAACCAATCTGACTCGGCAATTGAACTATCACCAGCAGCAGGAAGCTCGTCGCCAAATCACGAAGCTGCTCACCGAAGCAGCCAGTTGGGAGCTGCCGCCGGAGATGCTCAAGCGGCAAAGCGAACGGGAATTGCAGCGCAGCGCCATGGAACTGCGGCGGAGCGGGTTCAGCGACGCGGACATCCGAGCCCACGAAAACCAGTTGCGACAAAACAGCCAGGCGGAGACGGCCCGGGCCTTGCGCGAACACTTCATCCTCGAGCGGATTGCCGAAGAGGAGAAGATCGAAGCCGAGGCCGCAGACTACAACGAAGAAGTGCGGCTTATCGCAGCTCAGAACGGTGAATCGCCCCGTCGCATCCGGGCCCAACTGGAAAAACGTGGGCAGATGGATGCTTTGCACAACCAGATCATCGAAAGAAAAGTGATCGAGCGGGTGCTAGCACAAGCCAAGTTTAAGGATGTCCCCTATAATCCTCCAGATCATCGGGTGGAGGCACTGGATCTCGCGCTCAGCGGTGGCGTGGAAGCGGAAATTCCAGACGCGGAGCATGGGGACGAATCGCGGCGTTTGCCGCAGCAGAAGGATCGCTCGTAAAATACACCCGGTGGACGGATCGCATTGGCGTTTTGAAGGATGGTGCTATGAGTTTGTATTTGCCCTCAGGATCTCCCGGTTCGCCGTTGGCCGACGTCATGGCTTCGGCCGCCTATCGCGACTATCAGCGCCAGCGGCAAATGACCCTGGGTGATCTGCTCTTGGAAAACCGGATCATTTTTTTGCAAGGCCAGATTCACGATGGCAACGCCAACGAGTTGGTGATGAAGCTGTTGTTCCTGCAGAGCGAGAATCGCCGCAAGGACATCAGCTTTTATATTAATTCGCCCGGCGGCAGCGTCACGGCCACAATGGCGATTTACGACACCATGCAGATCCTGAGTTGCCAGGTAGGCACTTATTGCGTCGGGCTGGCTGCCAGCGGCGGCGCTGTGTTGCTGGCTGGTGGCTCCAAGGGGAAGCGGTTTGCTTTGCCCCACGCCAAAATCATGATCCATCAGCCCTATGGCGAAGTGGGAGGGCAGGTGTCGGACATCGAGATTCAGGCCGACGAGATTCTCAAAACCCGGGAGTCGCTCAACCGAGTCCTGGCGGATCACACGGGGCAGTCGATCGAAAGAATCGCCAAGGACACGGATCGCGATTTCTATATGAACGCCATGCAGGCCAAGGAATATGGCTTGGTGGACCAGATCCTCACCAAGACGGACATCAAGACTGAGGAAGACGAGTAAGGCGGATTTTGTAGGGTACGCGCAGCGTACCAAAGAAATTAAGTCGCTAGGTAACTCAACAACTTGGTACGCTCCGCGTACCCTACAGAAACATAACACGGTGCGTATACGATGCCTTTAATTCCATTTGTCATTGAGAAGAGCGGCCGCGAAGAGCGGGCTATGGACATCTATAGCCGGCTGCTGAAGGACCGCATCATCTTTCTCGGCTCGGCGATCAACGACGAAGTGGCCAACAGCATGGTGGCCCAGTTGTTGTTCCTGCAATCGGAAGACGCCAAGACGGACGTTCACCTGTATATCAATTCGCCCGGCGGCAGCGTGACGGCTGGAATGGCCATTTACGACACGATGCAATTGATCTCGTGCGACGTGGCCACCTACTGCGTTGGCATGTGTGCCTCGATGGGAGCGGTGTTGCTGGCGGCGGGTACGGCCGGAAAGCGGGCCGCGCTGCCAAACTCCCGCATCATGATCCACCAGCCGCTGGCCGGCATGGAAGGAACGGCGGAAGAGATCATGATCCACGCCAAGGAATACAAGCGGACCAAGGCGAAACTGAACAATATCTTGCTGAAGCACACGGGGCAGCCGTTGGACAAAATCGAAAAGGACACCGATCGCGATCGCTTCATGGACCCTGAAGAAGCGCTCGAATACAAGCTCATCGATAGGGTGATCGAACACATGGACGTGAAGCGGTAGAGCAAACTTGGGAGCATGGTGGCGCCGGCGGAAACGTCGGCAATCGTAGCCAGGATGGCTGCGACACACGTTGCGGTCCCCATGCCTCTACCGTGAACTGAAGACCGGCAAGGGAGTGCCGTCATCATGAATCTTCGCATAGCGATTATCGTCGCACTTGTCGTGCTGCCGCTGCTTGGGGGCTGTCAGCAGCGTCAAGCGTCGAAGCAGATGCAAACGGAACTCCGTTTTCAGGAGGACCGCATCTATCAGCTCGAAGACTGGATCCGTCAGTACAACGAGCAGCTCAACTCCTGCCGCTCCGAAAATACCTCGCTGAGTTCCGGCAAGCCGGCAACCGCCACTCCCAAGAAAGCGCCGCTGCGAATCTCCCCCTTCGGAGACTCGGAGCCTAAAACCCCCGACATTCCCCAGGTAGAAATCCCTAAAGTGGAGATTCCCCCCGTTGAAATTCCGCCGACTGAGTTGCCAGCTCCGAATCCTAAAACGCCTGCGGGCAATCGCGGCGCACGCCGCACCACACCCAATTCGGGTGCAAGAAATGTCCGCCGCCCAGCCACCGGCACGCCCCCCTTGGCGAGCGGGGGGCGTAAGCCCCCTGTTAATGCCGTCGCCCCCGCTGTCGCCTTGGCAGCCGTGACCGACGAGGAATCCAACCAGATAAAATTATCGTCCTACGAAGCCGCCACTCCCCAGGATTCCGGCATCGCAGGCATCACGCTCAATCGCCTGCTCACCGTGCCCGTCAACCGCGACGGGCAGCCGGGTGATGACGGGCTAATGGTGGTGGTCGAACCACGCAATCATGCCGGCGACCTCATTCCGCCGGCCGGTGAATTGAGTGTTTCCTTGATCGATCGGGCCGGAGAGAGCGAAGCAGAGGCCTATGTGGGGCGCTGGCACTATAGCGCCGCGGAAACCACCCGGCTCTATCGCCGCACCACGCTTGGGGACGGCATTCAATTGAATCTGGTGTGGCAGGATCGCAAGCCAACGCACAGCCGCCTGGAACTCTATGTTCGCCTCAAAACGCCGGATGGACGCAAGCTGGAAGCCAAGAGATTGCTCGACGTGGCACTCATTCCAGTCTCTGCGACGGCACCAGTCGAGCCGCAACGACTGCAACCGGAGGCCGAGCATGTCGAGCCGATCGTCAAGACTCCCGTGGCAAAAGAAGAGAGCAAACCTCCTGTCGTAAAAGTGGAGTTACCAGCTCCGAAATCTGACCTGTTTGAGGTTCGCCCCATTTCGGAGGGCGATGCCCCGCAAAAGGAAAAAACTGCCGCAACCCCACCAGCACCGACGCCGCTGGTCGAGAGCCCGAAACTTCTGACGGCAACGCCCGTGCGCCCGCCGACCGTGGTTGCTGAGCCTCGAGTTGCTGCCGCGCCGGCTCCGGTTCCGATTCGATCGACTCCCCCTGCGGCTCCACGCCCGCGCAAGCCGCTTCCTGTGCATCCGCCTGCGGTAGAGCAAGTGGCGATTCCCACGGAGCCGGGTACGGCCGCCGAGTCGAGCGTGGCCGCCGAACCTGCCCCACCCCAGCCACGCCCCCAATGGGCGCCCTATCGCAAGCAGAAGTAGAGAACGCCGTAGCCGGGTTTCTTCATCAGCCGCCGGGCGCTAGCCCCCGGTTAAATTTCTGAGCGCATTAAACTGGACATTAGCGCGTGCCGGCGAGATTGGCGAGACTCACAACAACCGAAGTCTCACGACTCTGGCTACGGGCAGAATCACTCCCGCCACTGCGCCGGATCCTGTCGATAGTAATCCGCCAGCAGCCGGTAGAGCCGCGGAAGTTGCTGACTCATCAGGCGCGCCCTGAGAAAGAAACTTTCCGAAGCGACGGCGAAGAACTCAGCTTCGTTTTTCGTTCCATATTTGTTCAACAGCGTGGGTTGATGGGCGCGGGCGGCGGCCACCAGATTGGCATATTCTTCACCAATGACTTCGCGCCACTCGGCATTTTTGTGGGCGCTTGCGAGCTGCGGAATGCCGTTGGCGTCATAGTCGCCAAAGTCAAGTTGGTGGGCGAATTCATGCAGGACGAGGTTATCACCTCCTCCGTCGCTGAGATTCTCTTCGATCTCTCCCCAATTCAGCACGATGACGCCGTCGTGCCACGACTCTCCCTCGCGAGCCTCCACATCGCGCGGTTTCTGGCGAGGAAACTCCGATTCGGCAGCCACATAGGTGGTGGGGTAGACCAAAATACTCATCAACCGTCGGTAGAGATCGAGATCCAATCGCAGCACCAACAGGCAAGCCCAGGCCGCGATGGTTACTTTGATTTCGTCCGTCAGCACCAGCCCGCCGCATCCTTCCCAGTTCTTCTCGGCAATCATCAGCCGGATCAAGCTCTGTAGGCGCTGCTGATCATCAGTTTCCAATCGACGGTAAGGTGGCACATACTTTTCCAGCACCGTCAGCCACGCGGCCGGAAACGGTTCAGCCAGTAGTTTTTCACGACGGCGACGGCGGAGCCAGGAGAAGACCATGGGCGAGATCGGATGAAGTGACCGAACTGGGTATACTGGATTTGTTTGTGTGGTTCAGTTTACATTTTTACCTCCGACTGAGTCAGTGCAAATTCTCGACCCCACATGGATTCCCGCTCACCCCTAAAAAACTGCTGGTACCTCGTCGGCCCCACCGCGGCCGGCAAAACGGCGATCGGTATTGCGCTGGCGCAGCGGATCGGTGGCGAGATTTTATCACTCGATTCGATGGCCGTGTATCGTGGCATGGATATCGGCACGGCCAAGCCCGATGCCACCGAGCGGGCTCAAACGCCCCACCACCTGCTAGACCTGGTTGAGCCGAATGCGAACTTCAGCATTGCCGATTACCTGACAGCGGCGCATCGGGTAGCCGCTGAGGTACGAGGCAGAGGCCGTGAAGTGTTGTTCGTCGGCGGGACCCCGCTCTATCTCAAGGCTTTGCTCTGCGGGCTAGCCGAGGGACCAGAGCCGGATTGGGAATCGCGCCAGCGCCTGCTGGCCGAAGCACAAGCCGTGGGGGCCGAGGAACTCCACCGACGCTTAGCAGAAGTAGACCCTGTCGCTGCCGCCAAGCTCCATCCCAACGACACGCGACGCATCGTTCGCGCGCTGGAAGTATTCCACACGACCGGCCAGCCGATTAGCGCTCAGCAGCAGCATTTTCGCGTCGAGCCGCCAGCGGAAACTTGCTCCCGAGTTTTCGTCCTCGATTGGCCTCGACCGTTACTCCACTCGCGTATCAACGCCAGGGTGGATGCCATGTTCGATGCCGGATTTGTGGACGAAGTGCGCCGCCTGCTTTCCAGCCACGACAACCTAGGCCGAACGGCTTCCCAAGCAGCCGGCTATCGAGAAGTTGCGGAGCATCTCGCAGGTGCATTGGATTTGCCGACGGCCATCGAGCGCACCAAGGCGCGCACCAGGCAACTGGCCCGCAGGCAGCTAACATGGCTGCGCGGGCTAAAGGGATGTCGCTGGATCGCAATGGCCGAGCCGCTTGATTCGGAAGAAGTGGCAGCACGCATCGTTGCAGCTACCTAAGGGGACAGTCCCATGCTTGCTCCGCAAGCCAGCTTCACAGTGCTGGGGCAAAATTGGTACGACCCCCGCACGCCAAGCCGGCTTTTCGATTCTTGCTGTGGGGTCTAGAATACGAGGTTTACAGATTTCCGGCGGGAGTTGCTCGGGCGGTTGCTCGGCGGACGATCGCCGGTTTTGATAGGGATCATCACTTTGTTGCGCACTCATACTTGCGGCCAGTTGCGACGGGAACAGATCGGCCAGGAAGTCACCCTCTGCGGCTGGGTGGACACGAATCGCGATTTTGGCGGCAGCCAGTTCATCGACCTCCGCGATCGTTATGGCAAAACCCAGGTCGTGTTTACGCCGCAGAGCGGGTCCGATACCCAGGCGCTCGCCCGCGCCTTGCGCAGCGAAGACGTGGTCGCGATCACAGGCACCGTCGCTCGACGGCTCGAAGGGAAGGACAACCTCAAACTGGCCACCGGAGAGATCGAGATCCGCGGGGCGAAGATTAACCTGCTGAACAAATGCCAGACGCCGCCGTTCCAACCGGGGGCCGAAGGGAACGAGTTGGCGGGTGAAGACACCCGGCTGAAATATCGCTACCTCGACCTGCGTCGGCCGGAGATGCAAAAGACGATGCTGCTCCGCGGCCGCGTCGTCAAGCTGATGCGTGACTACTTCGACGAACTGGGGTTCATCGACATCGAGACGCCGATGCTGGGGCGGAGCACGCCTGAAGGAGCTCGCGACTTTCTCGTGCCCAGCCGGATCCACCGCGGTTCGTTTTTCGCCCTGCCGCAGTCGCCACAGCTCTACAAACAGATTTTGATGATCGCCGGATACGACCGCTATGTGCAGGTCGCGCGTTGCTTTCGCGACGAGGATCAGCGGGCGGATCGGCAATTGGAGTTCACACAGCTTGATCTGGAAATGTCGTTTGTCGAGGCGGACGACGTGATGAGTGTGATCGACGGGCTGGTGGCCAGGACGGCCAAGGAGATTCTGGGGCTGGAGGTTTCCTTGCCTCTGCCACGGATGACTTACGACGAAGCGATGCGCCGCTTCGGCCATGACGCTCCCGACCTGCGGTTCGGGATGGAAATTGTCGACGTCACCGATCTAGCGGTCGGCTGCGGATTCCGCGTGTTTGAAGAAACAGCGGCGGCAGGGCGTTTTGTGCGCGGCATCTGCGCTCCCGGCGGCGGGACTCGCTATTCGCGCAAAGACATCGACACGCTCACCGATTGGGTGCGGCAGGATTTTGGGGCCAAGGGGCTGGCTTTCTTTCGCGTGGAGCAGGATGGCTCGGTGTTTTCGCCCATTGCCAAAACATTTCAGCCGGAGGTGCTGGCCAAGTTGGTGGCACGCTTTGAACCCAAGCCGGGTGATCTCCTTCTGTTAGTGGCAGACACCTGGGAGGTCAGTTGCAAGGCTCTGTATGGATTGCGCAAACGCCTGGGGGCGGAATTGAATCTGTACGATCCCAAGACGATGAACTTCTCCTGGATCGTCGAGTTTCCGATGTTTGCTTACGACGAGGAGGAGAAGTGCTGGGGCGCCATGCACCATCCCTTCACGGCGCCCCGACCGCAGGATCGCGAACTGCTGGCCACCGATCCGGGCGCCGCTCGGGCCGTGGCGTACGACCTCGTCATCAACGGTTCGGAGGCGGGCGGCGGCACGATCCGAATCCACGATTCGACTTTGCAGCAGCAGGTGTTCAACCTGCTGGGTATCGACGATGCGACAGCCCGGGAGCGGTTTGGTTTCTTGCTCGATGCGCTGCAATTTGGCGCCCCGCCCCACGGCGGCATCGCGCTGGGGATCGATCGCTGGGTCATGCTCTTGGCTGGGCTGGACAGCATTCGCGATTGCATCGCCTTTCCCAAGACACAACGGGCGATGGACATGATGACCGAAGCCCCGGGCAGCGTCGATCCGCGGCAACTGAAGGAGCTGGGTGTCCAGGTCAGCCGTTGACGAACCCGGCGATCAGGCGGAAAATGGGGGCAGAGCGAAAGGACGCACCGAATGCAAAGTTGCAGGAAGCCAACACGGACTACTCACATGATCTCCACCTGCGCAGTACTTGCCCTGACATGGATGGTTCTGGGTTGCGAAAATCCGCAGCCCCCCGCGAAACCGGCGACCAACAGCCGCCCTACGGCCAGCCAACCGACGGAAAGCACTTTGCGAGCTTCGACGGCGCCGGTCGTCGAAAAGCCCAAGGCTGAACCGAAAGTTGCCAGCCAAGTGGCCGTGGTTTCGGATTCCCCCAAGGTGAAGACTGCCGCAGCGCCTGCAAAACTGAAGTCCACCAAGCCAAAACCAGCCGGCCCTCCCGCCATGCCGCAGGTATTGATGAGCGAGAAGCACCGCAAAGCGTGCAAGGTTTTCGTGGGGGACACGCTGCCAGAAATGGAACTGTCCGATCTGGCAGGCAAAAAGCGTAAACTCTCCGCGGAGTATGGCAAGCAGTTGACCGTGATCTGTCTTTTCGGCGGCAAACTCCCCACCGAAGAACAAGAGCTGATGGATCTGGCGACCGAAGTTGTCGATCGCTATGGCAAGGAGGTGGCGGTGATCGGTGTGGCTGTTGGTCAGTCGAGCGATAGCGCCGCAGCGCACGTCAAGAAACTCGGGGTAAAGTTCCCCGTGTTTACCGACACGGATCGCAAGGCGTACGACGCGGTAGCCACCGACTATCTGCCACGAACCTATCTGGTCGATCCCACGGGAAAAATCCTGTGGCTCGACATGGAATACTCAGCCAGCACGCGGCGGCAGATCAACGACGCCATCCGCCATGTGCTGGAGACGAAAAAGTAATTTCGGCGAGCGGCCGGTGTGGCAGATTGGCGAGCGGTCGGTGTGAGCGACCGGCGGAAGCCGGCCGTTGGCGTCACGTCCGGTTGCAGCCCAAGTTCCATCGGCAAATCGATACGCAATCAACAGGGGGCTTACGCCCCCCGCTCGCCTGGAACTCTCGCTGACCTTCACTACTCGTCCGCTTCGGCCTTTTTCTTGGCCTTCGCTAGATCGCCGGCGTCAGGCTTGCCGTCGCTGGGGAGCTTGCCCGACTTGATCAGTTCGCCAAAGGTTGGCGAGTTGGCGTCATCTGGATTCGACTTCATCGCGGCCACCTTCTCCAGCGCGTCGCGAATCTCCTTGTCGCACTTGTCCGGCTCCGCTTCGCGGCGCTCGTTGCTGAATTTTTTCTTATCCAACAAGGCGGAAAGCGCCTTGCCGTAATTGTTGCGCACATGCTTGTCGGCCCCCTTCCACTTGGCGTGGCACACCCAGCACTCGCCCGTGGCCTTCGATTCCGCCACGACAGCGAACGCCTTTTCGCCTGGGTCGTTGCTATCCGGCTTGACGTACACGTCGAAGAATACCTTTTTGAACGGTGCAATCGCGGAGGCCGGGGCGGCCATCACAACCAGAATCAGAGTGGCGCAGAGGGTGGTGCCAAGTATTCTTTTCATGGGGAATCTTCTCCGTGAGCGTCAGCGGTGGGATTCAAGGTTTCGGCAGGCAAGTCGCGCCGCGCGGCCAGCAATGGCCGTAATGCGAAGCGAGGCTGGGGGAATGCTATGCCAAGCACTGAAATAAGTAAAACCGGCCGCCCCATCAATGTCAAGCGTGGGCGAAAATCAGCTAGCAGTGGCCCGGTTTGCCGAGTTCGCATCGAACCGACGTCCGACAAAGAAAAATGCGACAGCTGCCGCCAGGACAATCAGCGCCGTGATGCCAAAAAACACGCTCGGAGCCAGCGGCCCCCGGACTTCGATCGCGTCCTTCAGCGATCCCCCATAGAGCCGCACGAAATAGGAATTGACGAAATTCGCCACAGCCGCGGTCATCAGGAAGCAAGCGGTTACAAACCCTTTCATGTTTTTGGGGGCGATGGCATACGAGAGTTCCAGTCCAGTACCGTAGAGCAACACTTCGCCCGCCGTCAGCAAGACATACGCCAACGCCGGCCAGAGGATCGAGACTTTGGTTGCGCTCGTTTCGGCAAGCAATCCCGCCAGTGCCATCATACCCGACGCCGCCGCACCTAGGATGAATCCAACCAATATCTTGCGGATCGGCGTGAAGATTTTCATCTGGGGATCGAACCAGCGAAACAATCCATTGAAGAGGGGAATTAACAGCAACACAAACAGTGGATTGATAAATTGCAACTGTTCCGGCGGCACCGGAGCGGACAGCAGCGACACGCGAAGGTCAACGTAATCCCGGATGAAGAATACCCACATGTTGTCATTCTGCTCGTAGCCGATCCAAAAGAAGATCATCAAGCCAAAGATTCCGTACAAACGCCCCAGAGTTTCCCAACGCGCGCGACGCTCCGCTGGCGTGGGGGGCGTGCGGTCGATCTCCTCGGTTGCATACAACGGCTTACCAGCCGCAAAGATCACCAGGGCCAGCACCATCAGCCAGGTGGGAAACTGAAACGCTCCGGCGAATCCCAGTCTACGGTTAAGTTCCGGCAAGGCCAGTGTTGCCAGCAATGCACCGATATTAATAGCCAGGTAATACCACATGAAAGCGGCGCTGCGCAACCGCTCTTGGCCCGGGCGCTGCTGGTCATAGGTTTGACCTAAAAGCGCCGAAATGTTGGGCTTAATCACTCCACTGCCGGCGGCCAGCAACACCAACGCGATCACGACCATGGTCCAATGGGGAATGGCCAGCAGGAAGTGGCCGATCACGTACGGGATCGAGAACCCCACGATCGTCCAGTACTTCCCAAAATATCGATCGGCGAGGAATCCGCCCAAGAGAGGGAGCATATAGCAGCCCATCTTGAACCAGGACATCACGGAGCCGGAGTCATTGTCGGTAAGTCCCAGGCCCGCCATGCTGACCGATGCCGTCAGATAAATCGGCAAGATGGTTCGCATCCCGTAATAGGAGCAACGTTCGGCAAATTCTCCCCAAAAGAAGAACCAGAAACCAAGAGGATGGCCGTGAGCAACCTGTGAATTGGGGGTGCGGTGAGGTTGGCCGGTTTGCGGAGACGAATGAGCGCTCAACGTCGGTGTTCCCAAGCGATTGCTATTCTTCTGCCGGTTCGGTGGGCTTCAACTCGGGAGCTTGTCCAGGCATGGGGGCGTCCTGGCGGGGAGTGTCGCTCTGTGGGGGTTGCTGCGGTGCCTTGCGAGTCGGCCCCTGCAAGGTCGGCAGCAACTCGGCCTTCATCCCCACGTCGGCCGTGCCGTCGGTCGCGCTTCCCAAGGCAGGATTGTATTGCTCCGACTCATCGAGCAGATAGTCCAAGGGTGATTGGTTGGCCTTGGGGCTTCTTGGATCCGGGAGCCTGGCAAACGCCACCGAGGCTCCGCGCTCCGTCGTTTCGCGACCCGTGCCCCAATGGTCGCGCCAAGCGGCCCAATCGAACTTCGTCGGCCCCGCGGTGCGCGGTCCGTCCACCTGCCAAAACACCTCGATCCCTTCATAGAAGTTGCGGTTGCCCTTCCACAACAACGACTTTTGTTGTTCCTCGGCCGGCTCGTCTCCGCGTTGATCGATCAGCGGAGATCCGTCGGTCATCAGGATGCAGTCAGTACAGTTGATCCGCAGCAGAGGGAGATATCGCTCATCTTCACGGGTTGTAATTCGGCACATGCCCCGCCGCATCCGGGCCGTCACATGTTGCAAGTTGATCTGCACCTGGGTTGTCGCTGGCAGGGCCAAGTCGGTGCCGCGGAGGTCCAACAGCGACTCATTGGTGGCCAACAGCCCGTTCTCCCATTGCAGCGAGACGGAGTGCAACGCGTTGCCAGAGAGCACCGTGGCATCTCCCCGCACGATGCAATTGCGCAGCTCGATACTCACGGGGCTATCAACTATCGGCTCGTCGGCCATCATGCCGGTCTCACGGCGCGGAGGCGCTTTGACGGCCATGAAACTGACATCCTGAGCCGACTTCGAGCCATCGGCAGCGGATCCAGAAACTGTCAGTGTGCAGCGTTCCAGCCGCACCTTGTCGGCCAGGACGGCTTCAATAAGCACCCAACCTTCCGAACGAATGCGCTGCGGAACTCGCAGTTCGAGTTCGACGTTGACCATGGTCAAGTCACCGCCGGTGACGCTCAACATACAATGCGGCGACAACAGCGGATCGGCCCCTTCAGGCCGGAATCCAACGATCGGATGAAAACCTTCCGCCGCGCGGACGGTCAGTTCGCGATTAGAAAGGGCGATCGGTTGCTCCTCGCGGCGGCCGTTGTAGCGCAGCTCGATGACCGATCCCGAGGGAGTCTGGCGGCAGGCCTCGGCCAACGTGGCAAAACTGCGCTGGCCGGTCGGCGTAATGGCCACAATCGGGGCCACGGCCACCCCAGGCTGCAAGCCGGGTTCGCCGGGAACGATGGCCACACGATCCGCCGGTGGCGGACCGATCGGCCCGTCGATGCTCTTGGAATCACCGTTGCGCGGCGGTTGGGGAGTTTTGCCTGACTCCGCTTTCGCCGACACCGATTTCGCCGAGTCGATTTGTTGAGGCGTCTTTTGGCTACCGGGAGAACCACTGTCCGCGGCATTGCTTATGTGTACTGGGCCTACCGAAAACTCACCTGAAGCTAAGCCTCCACCAGGCTTGGCTTCACCAGGAAGCACTCCGCCACGCTCCGCGACAACCGGCGCAATGCCGCCATGCGGCACGGCTCCTCCGCCATGTGGGATGGGGCGGGGGGGCATGGGAAGTTGCCCGGACCGATTGCCGAATATCTGGATCCCCAGCACGGCAACCACCAACAAGGCCAAGGGGACCATCCAGGGCAAGTGCCGCTGAATCCCCTGCGACCGGTCGTCCTGTGGCGGAACGATGATGGCCGTTCTGCGGCGGGTAAGTTGAATCCCCAATTCATTGCAAACAACCAGCAATTCGGCAATCAAGTCCCGCGGTTGTTGATATCGGTCTTGCGGATTCTTGGCCAACAGTTTGCGGAGGATAGCGGCCACAACGTCAGGAATGTCTCCCCGCAATTGCCGACAGTCGGGCGCTTCATCCCCTTGGTGTTGCAGCAGCTTTTGGAGCACCGTTCCTTCGGGAAACGGCGGCTGTGCGCACAGCATGTAGTACATCGTGCAACCGAGCGAATAGAGATCGCTGCGCACATCGGCAGCCCGCGGATCGCGAGCCTGCTCCGGCGAAATATAGTCGAAGGTGCCCAGGGTTACGCCGGTGGCCGTAATATCGTCGCTCGTTTGCTCCACTTGGCGGAGGCGAGCCAATCCCATATCGACCAGCTTTACGTGCCCATCGCTGGTCACCAGCACGTTGGATGGTTTGACGTCGCGATGGACCACGTCGCGGCTGGCGGCATGCTGGAGCGACTCGGCCACTTGCAGCGTGATGTCGAGCACGGTGGCCAGCGGGAGCGGACCTTGTTGTGCGACCAGATCTCGGGCGTTTTCTCCCTCGACATATTCCAGCACGATGTAGTGCCAGCCACGATCCACGCCGACAAAATACACCCTGGCGATGTTCTCGTGATCGAGCCGAGCCGCCGATTGTGCTTCGTTGCGAAAGCGACGGGTGGTTTCTTCGTCGATGGCGTGTTGCCGCGAGAGAACTTTCACCGCCACCTGCCGCCCCAGCATGGTGTCGGTGCCGCGAAAGACAGCCCCCATGCCACCGCCACCGATGTATTCCTCCAAGAGGAAATGATCGAGCTGTTCACCGATCAAGAGCCGGCCGAGTTCCGCGGCCGACTGCGATCCACCGCGCGGCCCCAAGGCAGGGGGCGATGAGGATATGACGGTGCGATCGTCGGTGGGGACACCCTGCACGCTGCCGACCTTCGCTGCCGAAGGAGCCTCCGCACTTATGATTTCATCGGATACGACGACGGACGTGATGGCGGAGCCATCCGTTGATGCAGAAGCCGCAGGATCGATCGGTTGAGCTGTCTCCACGCCACGATCGTTACGATCACTGGCGGGGCTGTCGGTAGGATCACTGGCGGGATTGATAGTCGAAGGAGCAGCAGCGGCAGGGCGTGCGCCACC
>JAIOPX010000110.1 GCA_021413705.1 Planctomycetota bacterium
CGCGATCTGACCGCCGTGGCTTTGCAGCAGCATCTCGGCGATCCCGGCCGTGCCGCCAAAGTTGCCGTCGATCTGGAACGGCGGATGCAAATCCCACAGATTCGGCAATGTGCTCTTGCGCAACAGAGCCAGAATGTTGGCATGCGCCTGCTCGCCATCTTCCAGCCGGGCCCAAAAGTTGATGATCCACGCTCGGCTCCAGCCAGTGTGGCCGCCGCCGTGCGCAAGCCGCCGCTCGATCGTCTTGCGGGCTGCGTCAAATAGCTTGGGTGTGCCGCTGCGCGTAATCTGGTCGGCGGGAAACAGCGCGTAGAGATGCGAAATATGCCGATGGCCGGCATCGACTTCACCATAGTCCTCCGCCCATTCCTGGATCGTGCCATTGCGGCCGACTTCGGTTTGCGGGATACGTTCCCTGGCAGCTTTGAGACGCTCGCGCAGCTCGGCATCAACGTCGAGAATCTCGCTGGCCGCAATCGTCTCGGTGAACAACCCGCGCACGATCTGCGAATCCATCGCCGCCCCCATGCAGAGCGTGCCAACTTTTCCATTGGGAAGTCGATAGGCGTTTTCCGGCGAGATCGACGGCCCGACGACCAGCCTTCCCTTCGGATCCTCCACCATATAGTCCAGAAAGAATTCGCTGGACTCTTTCAGCGTCGGATAGGCTCGCTTCAGGAACTCCTTATCGCGACCGAAGTCATAATGCTCCCACAGATGGCTGCAGATCCATGCGGGGCCCATGGGCCAGAGACCCCATTGCGCGCCGTCGGCCGGCGTGGTGAATCCCCACAGGTCGGTCAAGTGGTGGGCCACAAACCCGCCGGCGCCATAGTGGATCTTGGCCGTCTTGCGCCCCGGCTCGCGAAGCGATTCCAGCAAGTCGAACAACGGCTCGTGCAACTCGGCCAGGTTGGTCGTCTCGGCGGGCCAATAGTTCATCTGCAGGTTGATGTTCATGTGATAGTCGGCGTCCCAGGGTGGAGACAAACTATCGCACCAGATGCCCTGCAAGTTGGCGGGACGTGTTCCGGGCCGGCTACTGGCAATCAGCAGATAGCGGCCGAATTGAAAGAACTGCGCGATCAGGCCCGGGTCATCGCCACCTTTCTGAACTCGCTTAAGCCGCTCATCGGTCGGCAGCTTGGCTAGTTCGTCGTCTGGCTTTGGCCCGGCAAGATCGAGCGAGACGCGGCGGAAAAGTTTTTGGTGGTCTTCGATGTGGTGCTTGCGGTATACATCATACGATGACTTCAAATTCCATTTGGCGAGAGTCATTCTAAAATACTTATTGTTGGCGGACTTGACCAAGTCCTTCGGATCGAAGCTCGTCCTGGCCGCCAAAACTAAGGTAACGGAGTCAGAGCCGTCAATAATCAGCTTATCTTTGTCGCTGCTGGCCTTGCCTCCTTCAATCAATGCCACAAGGGTCACGTAATACGACATACCTTTGCCGCCGTCTATGCGCCCCCACATACTGACGCTGTCGCCCCCGGCGACCGTCTGAAAGTCAGCCTGCCGCGTCAACCTCGCTGACAGACTGATGCTTCGCGGCTTGTCTGCCGTTAGTCGCACAAACATGAGATTGTTCGGATTGGAACAAAACACTTCTCGCCGCATCTGCACGTCGCCCGCCTTATACGCCACGCGCACCATGCCGGAGTCCAGATCCAGCTCGCGGCGATAGTCAGTGATCGCGCCTTCGGGATTCTTGATATCAAGCCACAGATCGCCGAGCGTCTGATACGACTCAACCGTTTTCGGCCGCCCCATCATTTTCTCATTGGCTAAGTTCAGCGCTGCACCCGGATCGCCGTCGAAGAGCAGCTTGCGCACTTTCGGAAGCGCCGCCAGCGCGTCGGGATTATTCGTGTCCCGCGGCCCGCCACCCCAGAGTGTGTCTTCATTGAGTTGAATCCGCTCGTTTGCCGTCTGCCCAAACACCACGCCCCCGAGTCGTCCATTGCCAATAGGCATCCCCTGGTCCCAAGCTAACTTCCCGCCGCGTCCAGCCAGAACCGGCTGCTTGTACCACAGTGCCAGGGGGCCGGAAGGAATGTCCTGGGCGGGTGCGCGATCGTCCATTCCGACTACCAGCAGACCGACAAAGCAAAAGATAGAGCTTAGAAAGCGAGCGCGGATGATTGGCATGGGGAGAACACCTTGAGCAAGGTAACAAAAGGAGGGGCCGCCAGGGTGGGACGCGATGTAAGTATCGTCAAGCCGCTAAGCCACGTCAAACCGGCATGTAGCCTTTTGACAAGCCGGCCTTATAGGAGTGAGAATGAAGCCAAATCAGTTATCCGGAATTGCCGGATAACTGCCAAGATGGCGGATTCTAACAAATAGGCTTCAGACCATTTTGCCGAAGTCAGGAAAATGGTTTTAGGTGACTCGGACAGTCGGCCACCGCAAGGCAAGGTTGGGAATCGTGACGACATTATGGAACTGTGATCGGTATGTGAGCAACCATCCGGAAATTCCGGATAGTTCGTCAGGACGAATCCGGTGAAGTAGCTCTTTCACATACCAAAAAGAAACGCCCCCTTGCGGGGGCGTCGGCCCGGAGATGCTATCTCCGGGGGGGTGAATCTTGCATTAGTGATTGTATAGCCCTCGACACACTGAACGAAAAGTGCTTAGGCACAGGCACTTCGTGCAACCCACAATGCCTTGAAGCGTCATTCGTACACGGGAGACATCCACCATGAAACGCCGCGACTTTCTTGTCACCGCCGCCGCCACGACTTTGAGTTCAGGCCTGTTGACTCGCACCGCAATGGCCGACGAGAAAACCCCGCCCGCCTGCGGCCCGACATATGCCTCCCCCATGGCGGCAATGAAAGGCCCGCGCGAGACGCTCCTGTATGTCCCGTGCATCTATGCCGGCACGCCAGTGGCCAAGCCCGATTATCTGGCAACGGTCGATGTCGATCCCAACTCAAAAACCTACGGCCAAGTCATTCACCGCCTGCCGATGCCCAACGTCGGCGATGAGTTGCACCATTTTGGCTGGAACGCGTGCAGCAGTTGCCACGGCATTGGCATGCATGCCCGGCGGTTCATGGTGGTGCCTGGGTTGGCCAGCAGCCGGATCCACATCATCGACGCGGCCAACCCACGCGAGCCGAAGCTGCACAAAGTGATCGAGCCAAAGGACATTGCCGAGAAGGTCAATCTCTCCGCGCCGCACACGGTGCATTGCCTGGCCGATGGCAAGATCATGATCTCCATGCTCGGCGACTCCAAAGGCGCCGTGCCGGGCGGGTTCATGCTCCTTGACCAGGAGTTCGACATCGCCGGCCGCTGGGAGAAAGATCTGGCCGGCATGAAGTTCAACTACGACTATTGGTACCAACCGCGACACAATGTGATGGTCAGCAGCGAATGGGCGGCACCCACCACGTTCAGCGGCGGATTCAAGCTGGAAGACGTGAAGGCCGGAAAGTATGGCCATCATCTGCATTTCTGGAATTGGAAAGACCGCAAGATCACGCAGACCATCGACCTGGGCGAGTCCGGCATGATCCCGCTGGAGGTCCGCTTCCACCACAACCCTGACAGCAAACACGGCTTCGTCGGCGCGGCGCTATCCAGCTCGATCTGGCATTGGAACCAGTCAGGCGAAAAGTGGGACGCGCAGAAGACCATTCAGGTCGAGCCGATAGAACACCAAGGCTGGCCGTTCCCCGTGCCAGGACTGATCACCGACATCGTCCTTTCGTTGGACGATCGCTGGCTCTATTTTTCCAACTGGCTGCACGGCGACATCCGTCAATACGACGTAAGCGATCCGGTCAAACCGCGGCTGGCGGGGCAGGCCTGGCTCGGCGGCGTGCTGGGCAAGCCGGTCAGCATCAAAGGAAAGCGCCCCATCGGCGGCCCGCAGATGTTGCAACTGAGCCTCGATGGCAAGCGGCTCTATGTCACCAGCTCGCTCTACAGCAGTTGGGACAACCAGTTCTATCCCGACATGGCCAAGGAGGGTTCGTTCCTCCGCGTGCTCGATTGCGACACCGACGGCGGCGGATTGAAAGTCAACGAAGCCTTCGCCGTCGATTTCGGCAAAGAACCCAGCGGGCCCGCCCGGGCTCACGAGATGCGCTTTCCCGGAGGCGATTGCACGTCGGACATTTGGGTGTGAGGGGTTATTTCCCGCGCGACCGTTCGACGCTCTCCAACTCTTTGCTTAAGTTGCGGCTAAAATCCGCCTGTTGAAACTCCACGCTGTCGCTGAGTTTGATGAGCCATGAGTCGCAGACGTCAAAGGAAACTTTGCCGCTTTCGATCTGGCAGTCGATGACGTGGCCTCCCAAGGTGTGGTCGCTGCTAAGAAAATGCCAGTGAAAGCCGGGCACATTCAATCCCGCCACCCAGCCAGGGCAGCGAATGCCGATCAGCGTCCCTTCAACATTCTCGCGGGTCCATGTGGTTTGCTTTTTGGCCACTGCCGCCAGCCGAGCATACGGCGGCTCCTGTCGCGGAACGCTCCGCAAATGAATCGACTTGAGCTTCGCCTCAATCCGAACAGCGACAAATGAATTCTGGCTGGGAAGCTGCTTATTGAGCTGGGCGTCGAGTTGCTCGAGACTTTTGGCCAACGGACATGCAAAGTCGCCGTCTGCGTGAAAGGGTGTGATCACCGCAAACGGAGTTTTATCCTGGGGGGAGACTTTGCGGACGGTGCCGTCGGATCGCGCTTGATACGCAACGCCATCCAGAACGATCAACTCCCCATCGAGATGGTCGCATGTGCCCAGGCCAAAATTACCGTAACGCAATAGGTTTTCCATCGGCAACATGCCGTTGTATTCTCCCAGCATCAGTGCATTGATGATCGACACTTGCGTGAGCTGATCTTCCGCGACGGAAACCAAGGGCGTTCGGGGCTGCACCGGGCGATCACAACCGCCGGTCAAGCTAGCGGCAATCAGGAAAACGACGGCGTTGAAGCGGATTACTGGTCGTAACATGACTGATTCCAATGATCGTACTTGTTCAGGCCAACAAACGGGGAATGAAAACGATGGCCCCAATCGCGACTGCTCCGAGCGATGCCACCAGCACCGCGCCGCTCGCGATGTCCAGCGCCTGTCCGACCAGCGGACTCTGTTGCGGATGGACCGCGGCAGCCAGCCGTTCCAGTGCTGTGTTGATCATCTCCGTTGTTAACACCGTTGCACAGGCGAATACCAGCAGGCACCATTCTACCCCTGACACTCGCAACACACCGGCGCCCGCCACCACGACGACCGTCGCCAACAAATGCACCGCAAAGCTGCTCTGCGTCCGCACAGCCGCGGCCAACCCACGAAACGCGTCTGTAAACTTAGCGGACCAAGTGCGGCGCGGTTTTTCAGGGATCCCATTCATCGGTAGGACTCCGATTCTTTCTTTGCGCGTCTTTGCGGCTTCGCGTCTTTGCGTCGAAAAGAACTCACCACTATCTCGCTACCCAAGGGGACAGTCCCATTTTGCTGGGGCAAAATTGGGACAGTTCCCGCATCAGTCGATCCCACCCAGCGCCCCGGCTGGCGCCACATGAATCCCTTCGATTTGGTTGTTCTTGGCCGAGCGGAAGAAGCGGGGCTCGATGGCCAGCTTCGCTCCAAACGTACCCTGGCCTTCGTCAGAGTAGACGCCGAACTTGACTAGCAACGATTCGCCGATCCGCGTGAATGTCAATTGCTGCGTCAGGTTGGTATCGCCGCCGAGAGCCACTGAAGTACTCAGCGAGGTGATCCATTTCTCGCTCATCCGATAATTGAGCGAAGCGATCAGCGCCTGACTGCTGATCGGCCCTTCCAACGAGCGGACACCCAGGTAGAGGGCGCCCATGTCAGGGCGGTGCAACATCCCGCCGAAGCTAATCAACTGCTGCCCCTGGCTGAAGGTGTCGAACAGGCCGTCGCTGATGATCGTGAAGCGATCCCCCACATGCCAGCGGAAGTCGTAATCAATCAACCCCACGAACGAGCCGAAGTTGTCTTCGTTGGCGTTCGGGAACAGCACCAGGTCGGTGTCGAACGTGATCCAATCGATGATTCGCTCCGCCCCGGGTAGGCCGCGCTTCGTCTGCCAACGTTGGTGTACGCCCAGGCGAACGGCCAGCATGTCGTCGGCCAGTTCCGCCGAAGGGGAAGTGACATTGTCCATCAGCCCGGCGCGAATCGCATAGTTCCGCGGATCGAACTTCGTCGGCAGCGTTCCGGCAAAATCGTAATACACATACTGATGCCGGAATTGTTCGATCGAATCGTCGTCAATCGAATCGTACAACGGCAATTCGTCTACGTCCCGGTTCGCATCGCTATACGAGGCTTCGGCTTCGAAGCTGACTTTATGCGCCAAGCCGTGAACATTCCAGAGTTGGCTCTCGACCAAGGGGTTGGCTCTCCACATCGGCAGGCTGGCACGAATGCCAAGCTGACCAAATGCCCTGTCGAGTGGCTGGCCGCTGAGGTCTTCGTCCCAGTGGGCCAATTGTCCCAAGGCATAGGGAACGATCTTCACCACGCCGACCTGCATCGGCAGACTTAGATCATGGGTCGTGACATACCGCCCGCCCGATTCATTGGCCACTGTGCCCGCGGGAGTCAATTCCCACGGCATCAATTGGAAGGCCACGTCGTTCGGCGGGATCGTGGCCGGGCGATATTGTCCATACCCCACGCTGCTGTGCGCGTTCCAAGTGAGCCAGTCGTCCAACAGCGACTGCCCGAGCAAGTGGTGATCTCCGCGCGGCAGCCAGCTGGTGGTGCTGAAAAAGTGTTGCAATCGCATGTCGGCCGTCACGGCCCAACTGCTGTTGTCCACATATCGCTTGAATTCCACGCCGGTCGTTTCGTCCTTCGCGTTCCACCACTCCGGTTCGTAGTATTGTTGCAGGAAGTTGCGGTCGCTGATGATGCCCAACTCGGCCGTCAGTTGATATCCGTTGCCGAACTCCTGGCGATGGTTGTAAAGCAATCGTCCGCGCTCTTCGGTCGATGGAACGACCGCACGGTAATCTTGACCCAGGTTGTCCAGGCCCGTGTCGTGGATGAAATAAGCATCGAGCCGACCTTTGGTGGGGCCATCGATCCCCAGGAACGACGGCAGCAAATATTTATACTCGGTTCCCACTCCGGGGCCGCGATCGCTGAGGTAGTCGAGACTCAATTCCCAGGAAGTGTTCGGAATCGGCCGCCGGATCCCAAACAGTTGATAAGCGTCCCAATCGGTCAAAATCTGATTGCCAAACACCTGATCGCTGCGGAACCGTGCTTCCTTGAGATAGAAGCCCGGCTGCTCGAGATTGGTGTGCAGCGTCGGCCAGTAGAAGATCGGCAATCCTTCGACGAACACATAGTCGTCACTCGCCGTCAGTTCCCACTGGTGGTCGATCACCCCTTCCCCCGTATTGGGATCCACCACCGGCATCCCAGTTCGTGGATCGGTCGTCACGCGAGGATTGTCTTCGAGTTCGACGTTGTTGGCCTGAATCCAATAACCCGGCTCGCCGAAACGGCTGGTGGTGAAACGTGCTCCCTGGGCCGCAAACTTGTTTTGTGAAAGTTGCCGTAGTTCGCTCGCCTGGAACCGCAACTTGCCTTCGAACTTCTTGACCGTGGCCAGCATCTCTGCATTGATCACTACGCCGATCCGCTTTCGTACGTCGTAAAACATCGACTGGGCCGTTACCAGCCTGTCGGCCTGCCGGAACTCAATGTTCCCTTCCATGTAGAGTTCCAACGGCATGTCGTCGCGCTGCAATGTCTGGCCACCCAGGTCGGGTTGTTCTGTTCCTTTGGTCCAGATCACCAGGCGATCGGTCGAGATGTCGATCGAGCCTACGCTGTCGGCGCCATCGACGATGATCGTCACGCCACCGGTGATGACAGCCACCCATTCGTTGTTCTTCGGATCGGGGAACCATTCGGCCTGTACGCGATTGTCACTGCGGGGAAACGCCCGCATTCGCCGCATTCCCGGCGGCGGAGCCATTGTCTGCCCTGGTGCCGGAGCGGCTGCCACACCCGCGGCGAATTGCGCTCGCCGGGCAATCTGACCCGGCGCCGGATCGCGACGCGCAGCGGCCCGAGCATAGAGTTCGGACATCGGCTGTGCATTGGCCACAAGCTGCGTAATGCGCACCAGAGGCTCTTGGTCGGTGAAAAAATTACCAAACCATGTTTCGGCTGTCACGCGCGGCGTAGACGGAAGCGCCACCGAACCGGCGGCCACTGGCTTGCTCCACGCTCCTGGGGCGGCGGGCGCCGGCTGTTGATCGATCGAGACGCCCCCTTCCAAGTAGACCGTCACCTGATGGCGGCCCTGCAGCGAGGCGTCGTCGCGGCGAACCCAGATCACCGCGGCCTGACTCCGACCATAGAGCAAGCCCTGATTGACGAGACAGTTGCCCTGCAATACCCAAACGTCGGTGGTGCCATCGAGAAAGCGATAGGCTTGGTCCGCCGAGAAGGCGACCGGCTGTTCGCGCCGCGTGGAGAAATCGACCTGAGCCTCCACGGGCTTGTCGTAGCGGAGCGCCGAGAAATCAACCTGGGCGGAAGCCGGCGCGGCGAGAGCAAGCGTCAACAAGAAGCCCAGGACCAACTTGGCGCATGGCGCCACGCTTGCCTCACGGACTAACGACAGAGTCGTAGTCGTCGCGAGCCAATCCGACGGCGGGCGAGGGTGGGTCAACCGACGAGACAGACGGGCGTCCTTGCCATCGCGACACTCATTTGGAGACCGGAAGTCGACCCAATGAGATCGCGCGTAAGATGAACCTGGAAAACCTGTTACGCAATATCGAAGCACCCGGAACACGGGGGCGGGATTATAGGATTTAGCCCCACTTATGGTCAATCCAGATCGGTGGTACAGCAAGCAGCCGTAAGTGGTTATGATATAACAACTTGAGTCTTGTGCCACTGCTTGACAGTCGCCCCATCCGCCCCCGACAAGCCTGAAACCATGACAGCGACTGCCAAGCAGTGCGGTTTGGGCAAACTGGAAAGCACTGCTTGTCGGACGCATTTTGGCGAGAACTTTCATTAGCCAAACCTCGGCGTCCTTCAAGCAGTGGCACGTCCCGCAGTGCCAGAACACCTCATGCGAAGAAGCCTCTTTCATCGTTCGCTCAGTGGGCTGGTGCGCTACCGTTTTGTCGTGTTGGCTGTGGCCGCCATCGTGGCGCTGATTGCCTGGCCGATTGGAAACCGGTTGTCGTTCGATCGCTCGATCGAAAACATGTTCTCGCCCAGCGACCCGCTCCTCCCTCCTTACCGCAAACTCAAGCGGGTCTTTGGCGGCGACAAGGTAGTTCTGGCAGCCTACGTCGATCCGCAACTGACCACGCCGGAAGGCTATCGACGAGTCGAGCAACTGACCGGCCAATTGCAAAAGGTTCCCGGCGTGTCCGCCGTGCTGAGCATTAGCAGCACGCCGCTGAAGGAAAAAATCTTTGCCGACACTCCCGCCAGCCGGCGACTGCTGGAGATGTTTACGGGACTGACGATTGGCGCCGATCGACAAACGGCGGCCGTAGTGTGCGTTTTAGCGTCTACCGGAACCGATGCCGAACGACTCTCGACAGTCGAGGTGATCCGCGGCGTCGTGTTGCGGCACGATGCTCACGGAGTGCTGGCAGGCGAGCCGGTGATGCTGGCCGACGGCTTTCGCTTCATCGACGAAGACGGCCGGCGGCTCGCTTGGTCTTCGCTGGGGTTGATGTCGCTGACGATCCTGTTTCTGTTTCGAAGTTTGCGCTGGGTGTTGATTCCACTGTTGGTCATCCAGTGGACGCTGGTCGTCACGGAGGCCGTGCTGGTACTGAGCAGTTTGCGGCTGAGCATGGTCAGCTCGATGCTCTCGGCCATCGTCACCGTCGTCGGCGTGGCCACGGTCGTGCATATTATTGTCCGCTTTCGCGATGCGCGAACTGCCGGCCTGGGACCGCGCCGCGCCATGCTGCTGACGCTGCGCGAATTGGCCATCCCGGTCTTCCTCTCCTGTGCCACCGATGCCGTCGGCTTCGGCTCGCTGATGCTCACCGATGTCGGTCCTGTCTACGATTTTGGGCTGATGATGGCCATCGGCTCGCTGGTCGTCATCGCCGCCACGGCTGCGCTGGTGCCGAGCCTGGGCCTATGGGGGCGGTGGGACGCGGACCCCCGCCGCACCTGGGGAGAGAAAGGGCTCGATCATTCGCTGGTCCGGCTGGTCGATACGCTGCTCGCGCGGCCGCGCGTCGTGGGCCTGATCGCGCTGGTTCTGTGTGTCGCGGCAATGCTGGGCGCATTTCGCCTTCAGGTGGAAACGGATTTTACCAAGAACTTTCGCGCCGGCAGTCCGATCGTGCAATCTTACGATCTCGTCGAGACGCGACTTGGCGGCGCCGGTGTGTGGGATGCAATCGTTCCGGCTCCCGCACAGCTTGACGACGCCTATCTCGATCGGCTGCGGCGTCTTTCGAGTCGGCTGCAAGAGCAAGTAGTCGTGGTGAACGAGTCGGGACAGACGGAGCAAGGCCTGACCAAAGTGCTCACGATCGCCGATCCGCTCAGCGCGATGAAACTCAGCGAGTTGATTGAAGTGATCGAACCGGAAGAGTTGCTGCGCGGGGCCAATGTTCCACCGGCTCTGGCCAAGACCGCCAGCCTTTTGGGGCTCAAGGCCGTCCTGCGCAATACTCCCTCCGACGTCCTGGACAATATCATGCTCTCGATCCCCGTGCCGCGGCGGATCGAACTGCTCCGCCAGGTGAACCCGGGCCTGATCGACTCGCTCACTAGCGTCGATCCACTGGAGCGCCACCAACGGTATGCCAGGGTGATGCTGCGCGCCCGCGAACGGCAAGGCGCCAACCAGAAGCAGCAGATCATCGCCCAGACGCGGCAGATTGTCGCCGAAGAATTTCCCAGCTCTCTCCTCCAGGCGAGCGGGGGGCGTAAGCCCCTTGTTTCTGCCGTCTCTTCTCCCCATATTGCAACGAGTCTTCCACCCGGCGAGGTGACCGGTTTCTATGTCCTGCTGACCAGCCTGATCGACAGCCTGGTGAAGGATCAATGGACGACCTTCGGCGCAGCCACGCTGGGGATTGGGCTGATGATGCTCGTGTCGTTCCGCAGCCTGCGTCTGACGCTGATCGCCCTGGTTCCCAATGCCTTGCCGATCCTCATGGTCACCGGCCTGCTGGGCTGGGCCGGCTTGCGGATCAACATGGGAGCCGCCATGATCGCCGCCGTCTCGATGGGCCTGTCGATCGACTCGTCGATCCACTACCTGACCAGCTTTTTGCGCGCCCGGCAGCGCGGACTCAGCACGGCCGAAGCGATCCACGCAGTGCATCAAACTGTCGGCCGGGCGATGATCTTCTCCACATTGGCCTTGGTGATCGGCTTCACTGTGCTCTGCACCAGCCAATTCGTCCCCACGATCTACTTCGGCGTCCTGGTGAGCTTGGCCATGCTCGGCGGTCTGGCGGGAAACCTGGTTGTCTTGCCTCTGTTATTGGCGTGGACGGAGAAGAAGAGCTAACTCACTTCAATAGATGGTTAGATGCTTTGGGTGCCATGCCCACGTTTGAGTGATCCTGGAAAGAGTCCTCGTTTGATGCAACAGAAAAGCGTAAGGTAGCCGATGACGTGGGCATGGGGCTAGGAATGCAAGAGCGTCTCCAAGTACATGCCCACGTTGCACCTTTTCTGATGCTGTTCTTCACTGACAGACGACACGATTCATGTCGCCGGCTCTGACGTGGGCATGGCACCCAAGCAAGCCGGATCGTGCTGGCGGATCTCTTCCTTCAACTGCTGCCGCACATGGCTGTGCCAGTAGCCATAGCTGAAATAAACGACCAATCCCAAACCCAGCCAGATCACCAGCCGCCACCAATTGGCGGCCGGCAGCGAGAACATCAGCAGCAAGCAACAAGCAATCCCCAGGCTGGGTATCACCGGCGACCAGGGACAGCGAAAAGGCCGCTTCGCATCCGGATTGGTCCTGCGCATCACCAGCACCGCGGCGCAGACAATGACAAACGCCAGCAGCGTGCCGATATTCGCCAGATGGAGCAAGGCGTCGATCGGCAAGACGCCCGCCATCGTCCCGATCGCGATTCCCAACACCAACGTGCTCTTCCAGGGTGTGAGAAAACGGGGGTGGATATCGGCGAAGAACCGCTCTGGCAGCAGCCCATCCCGGGCCATGGCCAAAATCACTCGCGGCGCGCTGAGCATCATCACCAACAGTGCGGATGTAATCCCCGCCACTCCGGCGCTGGCCACGATGAACTCCGCCCAGGGTAGCCCCTTTTGAGCAAAGGCGTCGGCCACTCCGGCATTCTTGTTGAGCGAATCGGAAGGGACCATGCCGGTCAGCACGGCTACGACTGCCACATACAGCACCGTGGAGATCAGCAGAGAGGCGAGGATGGCGATGGGAATATCGCGCTGCGGACGGATCGCCTCTTCCGCGTGCGTCGAAACCGCGTCGAACCCAATGTAGGCGAAAAAGATGATCGCCGTGCCGGCCAGCATTCCGAGCGGCTCTCCGCCGGCATTGGTTTGGCCGCAGACAGGAATGCCAAAAAAACTGATCCCGGTCCAACCGTACGGAGCAAATGGCCGCCAATTAGCCGGGTTGATATAGAACGCTCCCACCAGCACGACAAACACGATCGCTGCGACCTTGATGAAGACCATGATCGCATTGAGCTTCGCGCTTTCTTGAATTCCCCAGATCAGCACCGCCGTGATGATTGTCACGATGACGACGGCGGGAAGATTGATATACGAGTCGGTCAGATGAAACACACCCGACTTGTAACCGATCGGCCCATGGCACCAGGCCTTGGGTAGCACGATGCCCCAGTTGGCCAACACGCTCTGAAAATAACCCGACCAGCCGTTCGCCACGGTTGCCGCGCCGACCGCATATTCCAAAATCAGATCCCAGCCGATGATCCAGGCGGCCAGTTCGCCCAGCGTGGTATAGGCATAGGTATAGGCGCTCCCCGCGACTGGCGCCATGGAGGCAAACTCCGCATAACAAAGCGCGGCGAACACGCAGGTGATTCCGGCCACAAGATAGGAAACCATCAGCGACGGGCCGGTATATTCCCTGGCGGCGGCTCCAGTGGCGACAAAAATCCCCGCTCCGATAATCGCCCCCACCCCCAGGCTGCTCAGCCCCACCGGCCCTAATACACGCCTGAGTCGATGGGCGCCCGCCATCTCCTTGAGTAGCGAGGAAAGCGATTTCGTAGCAAAAAGTTGTTCGCGTGGCATAAATGTAAATCTATTGGATCTCAGGGAGCCATCGTCGGCAGTGACCGCTGACCAACCCACTGTGCGCGGTTTCTCTACCTGTCCATCTGTAAATCTTAGGTCACTCCGTGATGCGCGAATGTACTCGTTTTTCGCCACTTAGATGACGATTTCGGGATGAGCGGAAGCGTGAGCAGATCAACCCTTCCTAGACCGTCCACGCGTGCCCCCGCAACAGAATCGCCACGATCGCCGGCCTGAAAGGCCACAAGCTAATAGCCCGCGGGCACGTTCATCACGGCGCCGTCGCCGCGATGAACGTCGCCCTGGGTTGCGCACGTTTTATCATTCGCTTCAAGCCTGAAAGGGCGCAATCAAGGCCTGATTCAATCCACCGCCGGTGCGGTCATCAAACG
>JAIOPX010000111.1 GCA_021413705.1 Planctomycetota bacterium
TTGGCGCTGTCAATTGGAGATGAGGCCTAAGCCCTGGAGTAATGCCCTCCTCGATCGAGGTTCACGAACAACAGGGGATCAAGTGGCAGCGTCCATGCTAGCTGCCCAAAAAGTTCTAACCGTGTCCTGTTGCCCCGACAAGGACATTCTGTTGCACAGCAGAGCAGTCCCGATGTATTCCAGGTATACTTGCGCCAGGAGGACCTGGGGAAACATTCCCGATTCAAGTTCGCCATCCGCGGTATTTCGCTGCCCAGGTAAAGATAGAGTGACGGAAATGGAGCGACAATATCATGGGCATTCCCAAGGGTCCTACCGAAGGCGGCAGCGGTGGTAAGCGGGGCCATTCTGGTATGGAGCATTGGGGCTTTACCGACGAGGTAAAGGAAGCCGCCAAGCGCCGCCGCCGCCTTAAGGACAAGCGTGAGGTAAAGGAACGGCAAAAAGAGTTGGAGAATGACGCCAAGCCGCCAGCACCTGAGTCCTAGCACCAACTAACTTTTAGGACACTGCCTCGCATTGTCGTCTCTAACGAAGCAGATTCCTGTCGAAAAAGTTCTAACCGTGTCCTATTGCCCCGATTTGCTCCATATGGCCAGTTTGCGCGGAATCCTCTAATGAGCAGTTCACCAGACTTTGAAAGGTTGCTCGTTTTTTTGGAGAAACTGCCTGCTATTGATTTGCCGGCGGGTCGGAAATCCATTGGGCGAGGCTCATTCGACAACGGAAACTGGTGGATCAAGTTCACAATCGAGACCAGCCACCCTTTGGCTTGGCGGCACGTTCAGGAACTTGGTTACGTTCTGAATTATGTTTCTGTCGAGGAAAGGTTGCCGACAGTTTTCATGCCGGTATCTCCACCACCGTACTTAAATGGGGGAGTTGAGTTTTTGTCTTGGGTTGTTGAGTCGACCGACCCATCATTTACACCGGACCAGTGCGCCGAGTGGCTTGAGGGGAGACTTCCACGGCCAGTGGAAGACCCGGAGCAATGGAAGTGTGAATGAAGTTTTTGCCAAGAATCCCTGGCGCTGGACGCCCAACGGGGCGCACCAGCGCAAATGGAAAATGCAGTAGTGCGCCGTTGTAGCGGGACTTGAAGGAGCGGACGTCAAGAAATCCGTGGCAACAGCGGCATTCCAATCGCACGATGAACAGCTACTTCACGTCGATCAATTCGACCAGAAAGTGCAGGGTCGCTTTGGGGGGGACGTCTGCGCCTGCTCCGCGGTCGCCATAGCCGAGATCTGGGGGGATTTCTAGTTCGATCATCCCACCCTTGCCGACCAATTGCATCCCTTCGGTCCAGCCTTTGATGACCTGGTTCAGGCCAAAGGAGATCGATTGATTGCGCCGATAGGAGCTATCGAAAATCTTGCCGTTGTCCAGCCAGCCGTGATAGTTGACTTCGACCGAGTTGGTGGCCTTCGGCGCGGCGCCGGTTCCTTTGCGAAGGACGCGATATTTCAGGCCAGAGGCGGTCGTCTCGAACTTCTTGGGGGCATCTTGATCGACGGCGCCGGCTCCGGCGGGCATGGCAGGTAATGCAACTTCTTGCGCACTCACGAATGGGACTCCTAGGAAAAGAAAAAACGTCAAACTTAAGATCGCCCCGAACATTTGCCGTTGCATCGTCCACCTCCTTGTTGGGATCCTCCGGGTAACTCGACGCGAAGTCATGCCTTCGCGTGGAGAGTGAGCACGATTTTAGGGCACTCTCCGTCGTTAGAACAGGGGCTATTGACGGGTTAGGCTTCAGCGACGATGCGCTACGCGGCATTGCCTCGCCGAAGGCTCGGCTCCAGTCCCGGCCACCCGGCGTGCCGAAACAAATACGCAAGCATTTTGCCCGACCCAGCCTACACCCAGCACGCGAAGGCTACGGTGCTTTCGGCACGATGACAATCGGCCGGCGTGCTTTGTGCGGCCCGGGTGCAGTGGTAACTGCGAGCCGAAAGCGGCCTAGATTGTAGTAGAGGGGCCGGAACTGCCCCATCTGAAAAGCCACCAGTTTGCCGGAGAGGTTTTCGTTGGGATCGAGCGTGAACACGGCCACCTGCATCCGGCCGGGATTGTCGCCACTGTGCCACGAGGGAACGCCATCCTGCTCGGTAGGATAGACCAGCTTGAGCATGTCGGGAGCCGACGCGCCGCGGAAATCAAATGTCACGTCGGCCGCCGTGAAGCGAGGGCGTTGCGGTGCATAGGGAAATTCATAGGTCTCGCATGGAATCGGGAAGTCAGGGTTCGTAAAGGACCACACTTCTTTGCGGTCTTTGTCCAAGATGGTGATCTTATGGTTCGCCATCGGGCGGCCATCCCACTGGCGATTCCAGAGAGTGATGCGCTCGATCGGAAAGTCCTGCTGCAGATCTACTTCCCACCAGTTGTCGTCGCAGGGACCGGGATAGGCGAAGCCAGCCGCGCCGCCATGCCCTTGGTCGTCCGGGACTCCATCTACCGCTCGGGCGGCGATGCCCGGAGCCGTTTCGGAACATTGCCTTGCAGGCTTGTTGAGTGCCACGTTCTTGCCACCGGCAAAGACCTGCACTTCAGCCAAGTGATAGGCACGGCCTTTGCCGACGAGTTCGAAGCGGACAAAACGGCCCGTATGTGTTTGCTTCGGCCGGTTTTCGTCGATCACTTCGGCGGTGAACTTACCCAGGTTCCAGCCACCGCGATCTCCATGTCCTGGGCCTCCCATAGGCAGGGACGGATCGGGCATGACTTCCAGCCGCACGGCCGTGATCTTCTGCGGCGGCATTTTTGCGGTGACCGTGGAGACGTCGCCGGGTGGGATATCGCCGCTGGTCAGCACGGAGTTGTCCGGCAAAATCTTGTAGGTGGCATTGAGACGGCCAAAGGCCGCAAGCGGCGTCAACGGCTGCCAATCGACGTAGCCAGCCGCCTCGGGGTTCGGCACGAAGCCAAAACTATCCCACTCGATGACTTCGGCATCGCTGCCGGGGATGTGAACGAGTTCTATTTTTACATTACGGCCCACGAACTCCTGGAGCGAGATGAGTCGCTCCGGCGCGATCTCGATCGGCGTGGCTTCAAACTTGGCAATAGCTTTGCCCTCAACACGCACTTCGACCTGGCCAATGGGCCATGTGGGCGTGGCTTGGCCGGCACGAAGCTTCAGCCATGCGCCGGAGGCGTCGATCTGCTTTGCTTGACTCAACACTGTAGCAGACGAACCCTCCCCCGGCCCCTTTCTGGAAGGGAGGGGAGTTGAGGCGCTGGCGCTCGTGGAAAATCGCGACTCCAACTGCGGCGATTCGGTGAACCTGACATCCCACAGATATCGGGGAGTGGCCAGTGTGCCGGCCTGCTGATTCACGAGCCAACCTTCCCAAGCAAAGTTCTTAATCAGTTCGTTCGGCGATCGCTTCTCAGCAGGTGCGGTCGGAGGAGCGCCGGGTGGCACAGGCTTTGTCTCAGGTAGTTTGGGAGCCGTTGTTTCGGCAACCTTCGGCGCATCAGGTAGCAAAGCGACCACTTCGACGGGTGGCTCTGGGCTGGTCCCGACGGGATCGGCCGTCACCAGCAATCGAAACCTGCCCAGGTTCTGGTGCCCTGTGACCTTGGCGGCCTCCTGCCCCCCCTGCACTGCCCCGTCGCGATGTCGAATGCGGAATGACACCTGACGGCCGGCAAAGTTGGCTTTACCTAAAGCATCGTCGCTGCGATCCAGTGGAAACAAAATGTTGGAAGCCTCGTTTATCCCGAAGACATTGGCGGCCGTATCGGAGACGGCGCGCACAATGCGCGGCTGATCGAACAGCATATTGCGAGTTCGGATCGCGGCCGTGCGAAACTCCAACGGCATTTTGCTGGTCACAAACGGGCCATATACCATGGACGGCATAGGGGCATAGGGATTGATCTGCTGCCAGGCCACTTTGCGATACATGTCCAACACCACCACGCGATGATTGGCCATCACTTCGCTTAGTCGATCGGTTCGGTTCCAGATTGCAATCCGCTCGATGGGATATTCACGTCCCAAGTCCACTTCCCACCAGGCGTCGGGCAAGCCGGCCCTGGTGTGCATCACGGTTGTGGGGCGATAATGGTCGTAAGCGCCTTGCCGATTGCCATCGACAGCCCGCTCGCCGAACGATCGGCGCTCGGCCGAGGATTGGGCCGTCGGCTTTCCCATCGCAACATTCTTGCCATCCGCAAAAACCTCCACTTCGGCCATCATCAGAGGCCGATCTGGCCCTGGCAATTCGACACGCACAT
Organism: Planctomycetota bacterium; assembly: GCA_021413705.1. GTDB lineage: Bacteria > Planctomycetota > Planctomycetia > Pirellulales > UBA7805 > JAIOPX01. The sequence goes on from JAIOPX010000111.1 coordinate 4,249, forward strand.
AGCGCCCTGTCACCTTATCGTGTTGCTCGTCTTGTTCGGTGAGCGATGCGCCGAATTGCGCCAGGCAGAACGCACCGTTGCTGGCCCGTCCTGGTCCGCCAGAAGGGAGCGATGGATCGCCAAGAGCTTCCAGTTTCACCGCGCGAATGTTGATATTCGGCAAAGTGGCGATGACCAGATATTCGTCGGCCTCCGTGCTGTTTCCTTCCACCACGATCGAATCATCCGCCCTGGCGCTCAGTTTCGCACCGCCGGCAGATTCCATCCGCTGAGGTTTTAAGGGAATCCAAGCCACGCCTGAGCGATGTGTCACCAACTGCACCGAGTCCCAAACAACCGACTCTTCCGGCTTACCCGGCAGGTAGGCAATCGAAAGTCGCACTTTCTTGCCGCGCAGAGCCTCCAAGGGAATTGCAAAACTGTCGGCCTTGCTGATGGGAAAACGGGCGATGGGACGGCCGTCGGCGGAGACCTCGATCTGGCCCTGGCTGTTGGGGGAAAGTTCCGCGAGCGCGATTCTCAGCCAGTTCTTCTCGCCGATCGTTAAGTCCGCTGAGAGTTCGATCTTCCCGCCGCTAACCGAAAGCAGCTTTTGCGGGCGCGGGTTGGCCGGATCGGTCAGATCCCAGCGAAACTGGTTGTCAGTGCGAACGGAAGCGGCGTGTTTCAGCAGCCAGCCTTCCCACAACTTCGTAGCGAGTTCTGCATCAACTGCTGATTTTTCAGGTGCTTTTGCTTCGGGCTTTTTTTCGGGTGGGAACGGCGGGGGCGTTGGCTCAGACTTCTTTTCTGGAGCCTTCTCCCGCTCCTTGTCCTGGGGTTCTTGTTGGTCGGTTTGTTTCTTTTCCTGCTTGGCGACTGTCGGATTCTTCGCGGGCGCTGGCATCAGCCGCTCTTGTCCGTCGAAGTACCACCACAACCCAGCGGCCACTCCGAAGACCAGCAACACTTCGGCCGCCAATATCCAACGTCGGCGAGCTGAACCTGCCGGCGGCAGTGGCTCAGCCGGGTAAGCCAACTCCACAATCGGCGCCGCACTGATCACGGACGAAGCCGGCGACCCTGCTGCTCGAGCCGCGACCCCCTCGGCTAGATAGCGCTCGACCGCTTCTCGCCCCCCAGCCACGGCATAGAAGCTTGGATTGTTTTCTACAAAAGCTCGCAGCGCCTCTAATTCTTGCCAAGTGAGTTGGGTCGCAGGCTTGTTTTGGATCAGCGAGATGGCGTCAACGAAGGTCATTGTAGTGGGATATTATCCACCCCCCAGTAGCCGGTTTCAAGGTGAGAGGGACGAAAAGGAGATGACCAGGCTCATTTTCTATTTTCCGACTGGCACGGGCAGATCGGCGGCCCAGTAGGTGGCGTTGCGCAATAACCGCAAAAACTCCTGATCCTTGAACTCGTCGGGGTGGCCCAGCGAGGTGTAAAAGACGCGCCCGCCTGCAGGAGAGACATTTGTCCAAGCCACCGGCTCCTGTGGCTGCCGCGTGCCGACGCGCCCCATCATCAAAACCTTAGCCGCCGGCGCCAGAGGGGACATCTTATAGAGCCAAGATGCGGTACGCCGCTCAGCGGGAGCCAGTCCCCTCAAAATGGGATGCTGTTGATTGGCGGCAGGAATCCACACATAGCTGGTGGTCGCCTCGTCCTGGCCGTGGTTGCCGTAGTGCCCCTGATAGTGTCCTCCCAGCACGGTGCGATCGAAGTCCGGCCATTGCTCGTGCCCTGGCGGCGCCTTGCCGTCGCGGCTGCTGAAGGCGTGACTTGAAGTGCGGATGGCGACCAGAGGTTTCCCTGCCGCCAGATATTTCCGGATTTGGTCCAATTGTTCCTTGGGCAAGGTCCGCCGCCAGAGGCTCATCAGCACGACGTCGGCTTTACCGAGCGCTGATAGCCCCGCCAGATTGTGCGAGCCCGGCTTGTCCCACAGGACAGTGTCGATCTTGAAATCCCGCCCCAGTTTGTTCTGAGCAAATGCCGGCACCGTGGTCGTGGTGTGATATTCTTCCTCGGCCAACAGCAGCACTAGTTGCTTGCGCCGGTCGGACGCAGAGTGAAGCGGCTGGCCGCTGGGCGAGTTGGCGCTCGCAACCATGGGGGAGCCGAGTTTCTTGGAATCACTCGCTTGCGGCTGCGAATCGGCTGCCCAGGCCGTGCTTGGTGCCATGGCAATGGCGAGCAAAAGCGTTAGATATGGTGCAAGATGGCCCATGAACCTGATCATACGCGAGGCAAAATGGATTTGCCATCAGGCGCCAAACTTGGAGTAGCTTGTAAGGAACGGGACAAGCGAGAATGTCGCGGCTGGAAATCTCGCGTCTTGGCAAGCTGCCCGTGGCTCAGACGCCGTTGAAATTCACCAGGCGGTTTTTCTCGGGATCCCACAGCTTCAGCCGCAGGCAGCCGACGATGTCGCGCAAGCTCAGCGACGTAGTGCATGGAGCTTGCAACTCTTCCATGCCGGCCATCGCCTCGGGGAGGCGGTAGAACGGGATCCTCGCGTTGAAGTGATGCACATGGTGGTAGCCGATGTTACCGGTACACCAACGCATGAAGCCGTTCATTTGGATATAGCTCGATGAGTGCAAGGCCGCGAAGGCATGGTTCCACTCCGCTCGATTGCGAAGTTCCAAGCCTGGAAAATTGTGCTGGGCGTAAAACAGGTACGCTCCCAAGCCACAAGCGACGGTGAAAGGAAGGATGACGGCCACCAGCAAAACTTGCCACGCCACAATAGCCAGCCAGACGACCAGCGTAAGATGCACCGCCAGAGCCAAGGCACAGTCGATGTGTCGGCGGGGGTTGATCAACAATGGCCGCAGGCACATGCCGCCGAGAAAAATCGTGAGATAGCCCAGGCCGATGTTCAGCGGATGCCGTGAGGCCGCGTAACAAAAACGCTCTTTGGGAGATGCCTTGGCGTAGTCTTCCACAGTCATCAGAGGATACGAACCGACGTCTCCCCCAAAGAAATTGGAATTGTTTTTATGGTGATGATCGTGGGAACGATTCCAAATGCTCGGCGGAGTCAGGGCGATGATTCCGTAGAGATACATCAGGCCGGCCACCACGGGTGAGCGGCGGAAGATGGCACCGTGCTGGTAGTCGTGATACAGCACGAACAACCGCACCAGAAGCAGCCCCATGACGATTCCAGCCGGAATCCGCACGATGAAGGGAAGCCCCGAGCAGGCTACCGCGACGGCGATCGCCGACACAACCAGGGTGGAACCCAACTGCCACCAGCTTTGCCAACGAAATTCCTTCGCATATTGCTTGCTGGCAATCAGCAGTTGTTTTGGTTCGCGCATCCTGCGATTCCCCTCGGCTTCCCAGCCTCTACCGACAATGCCGCCGACCAACAGCGCCAACAGTACCCATCCAGAAAGCTGGAATCCAATCCCAGCCGCTGCCCCCGCAAATGTAGCTCTACAAAAGAAATCGTCCGGCTCAATTGCTCAAATGGACAGTAAACCGCCAATCTTTATTTTATCGGCAAACTGGCACTGCTGACGCTGGCTGCGCCAGCAAGGGCACACGAGCCATTGCGGAGGGGGAGAATACCATATTCGCCGAGCGGGGTCATAGATCAATAGTGTGAGGATATTTGCTTTGCTAGAAGCCAAAACGGGTAGGGAGTACCTACGAGAAATGGCCCCCAGGCGCAAAATAAAACCCCTCGACGTGGCGAGGGGTTTGACACAGTGAGCGACGCATTGCGACGCTCATAGTCTTTAGCGAGGCCGACGGGGCTCGAACCCGCAACCACCGGATCGACAGTCCGGTTGGCGGAAACGGGAACGAGTGGCAGCGTAACGAGTTGCGACGATCAGGAAAAGTGCTTGGCGTTCTGCTTGGCGCTTTGGGACCAGGAATCGCCCGATCTGGCGGCTGTCGTTCGTGGCTGGGAATCACTGCCGGAAGCGCTCCGAGCCGGCATCCTGGCGATGGTGAAGGCGGCGGGCGGTCAGTGAGAACGCAATCGCAGCGCCTCGGCCATCGGGTATTCTCTTTCCCTGCTGCCATCCTGAAGTACGCTCCGAGCGCACTCCCTGCGATCCGCCTCGGGGGGAGTCTGCTATTCTTGACGCGTGCGCCCCAGCTCAGCCCTGCGGCGCGCCATCAGAACGATCGCGCGGCTGGAATCGTTCGCGCGCTCAACAGTTGAGTCACCGACCCAGAAATGTTTCCGGCACCCAGGGGGAAGCTGGCCGCGGGAAGTGAATTAGCACGCGCCCCCAATTTTGAAAATTCGATGTTAATATGGGCAAGAAACGGTCTTGTGTATGAGCGCACTCCTGAATCGGGTCATGACCCGATTAGGAATAGCTAAGCCGCATCTCTCCGTGGTTCTGCCATCGTTCGCGATGGGGCGCACCTGGAGATGTTTTGAAGGGGGGCGCGGTGATTTGAGTGGGGGCGCTAGGGAAAAGCTATGTCAAAGCCGGGGAGCCAGCCACTGTATTTTGGCTCACGCGCGTGAGGGATGGTCTTTGGCCAGAGGCGGGCGCAACCGCGCCCTACGCCGGCTGAACCCCAACCTCCCATCTTTTTGCTCGCATCCATCCGGTCGGTGCGATACGATTATCGGCATGGAAGAAGTCCCCCTCAGACCTCCTGGCGTGTATCCCAGAAAGATTAAGCGGCCAGGTCCGCCGCCCACCGGCGGAACTCCGGCTTATCCGCAGCCCGGCCGCTGCATCAACTGTGGTACAAAACTGACGATTGATCGTCCTCTCCCTGGCGAGCCGATAGTGTCGCCAACTCTCTGCGAAGCATGCTCCAGGATCACGCTCGAAGCCAAGACGATCTCGCATGAAGCTGCCATGCCGATACTGCTTGCACCACACAAGGAAGGTGTGGCCTTCGCTCCCGCCAAGCCGTCCAGCGAGAAGCCGAGTCATTGGGGTTACGTTGGCATTGCCACCGTGGCATTCTTTGCCGGCATGTTTGCCTTGTCGCTGTTCAGAACGGCACCAACTCCTCAACCGCCAGCGGCGGCCCCCACTGTCCAACAGCCAGATCGTGCGGAGGTTCAGCCTGCGAAAGATTGGCATACGCCCGACCCGAACCGAGACAAAGCCGTCAACGAGTATTGGGATAAGAGGCGACAGCGCGGCCGAGCCGGTGACCGCTGAGCCGGCTGGCCACTAAGGCTGAAGAAGGTCCGCCATTTCTAAGGGATTTCATCCCATCCAACGGCGGATTAGAATGATGCCCGCATTCTTGTCCTAGCAGGCAAAGGGGTATTCCGTGTCGATCATTGTGCGCTGCAATTGCGGCAAGCAGGTTCGCGCCGCAGACGATAAAGCCGGGAAGAAGGGACGCTGCCCTCACTGCCAGGCAGTTTTGCTGTTGCCGCCGCAACCTGTGGCGGTTTGCGACGAACGTAAGGCGGAGACGTCGTTTCCACCGCTTGCAGATGCTTTACGCGACGGGCCTGACGACCCCGAAACGCCTCGCGACCGAGGCGACTCCCTTCTCAGCCTCGAACGATACGAAGAGGCGGTGGCGGCCTACAAGCAGGCCATCCGCCTCAACCCCGAAGATGCTCAAGCGCATCGGGATCTTGGCAATGCCTACGGCTGGCTCAAGTGTTACGACGAGGCGGTAGCAGCTTTCAAGCAGGCTATCCGTTGCGATCCCAAAGATGCCCTAGCGCATTACGGCCTTGGCGGCGCCTATCGCGGACTCGATCGTTACGAGGGGGCAGCGGCGGCTTTCTTGGAGGTAACCCATCTCGATCCCGACGATGCTGAGGCGCATCGCGACCTCGGAGACTCTCTTCTCAGGATCGAACGCTATCAGGAGGCGGTGGCGGCCTATGTGCAGGCCATTGACCTTGATCCCCAAAATTCGGTGGCGCATCGGGATCTCGGCGACGCCTACTTCGGGATCGAACGGTTCGGGGCGGCAGCAGCGGAATTCGAACAGGCAATCCATCTCGACCCCGATGATGCTGAAGCGCATCGGGGCCTCGGGGATACCTATCGCAGGCTCAGGCGTTACGAGGACGCGGTGGCGGCCTACAAGCAGGCCATCCGCCTCAATCCCGAGGATGCGCTAGCGCATCGTGACCTTGGCGATGCTTATCACAGCCTGAAGCGGTATGAGGAGGCAGCAACGGCCTGCAAGGAGGTAATCCGACTCAAGCCAGAGGATGTTGAGGCTTATGGCAGCCTTGCCTACACCTATCACAAACTCAAACGCTTCGAAGATGAGGTGGCGTCCTACAGGGCGGCCATACGTCTCAAGCCAGAGGATCCTTTTGCGTACTTCGGTCTCCGCGACGCCTATCGAAACCTCAAACGCCATGAAGAGGAGGCGGCCGTCTGCAAGCAGATCATCTCTTTCGGGCCAGATCATGCTATATCACATTGCAATCTTGGCCGCGCCCTTCGCAGCCTGAAGCGTTATGAGGAGGCGGCAACGTCCTACAAGCAAACCATCCGACTCAAGCCCGAGTATGCGCCAGCGCACTGCGGACTTGGGTGCGCTCTTCTCAGCCTAAAGCGTTACGAGGATGCAGTAACGTCGTTCAAAGAGGCCGTCCATCTCCAGCCCGATTATTATTTGGCTCATCTCGAACTTGGCGAGGCTTACGGTTGGCTCCAGTGTTACGATGAGGCGATTGCGGCTTTCGAGCAGACCATTCGTCTCAAGCCCGAGGATGCCGATGCACATCGCGGGATTGGCTTCGTCCTTCTCAATATCGAGCGTTTTGAGGAGGCAGCAACGTCGTTCAAAGAGGCCATTCGTCTCAAGCCAGATTATGCCCTAGCGCATCGCGGACTTGGCAACACTTACGTCTGTCTCGAACGATACGAAGAGGCAGCGGCGGCCTACAAACAGGCAATCCATCTCGATCCCGAAGATGCTCAAGCGCATCGGGGCCTCAACGCAGCCAACAAGGGTCTGGCAGAGTTAGAGTTGCGCTCGCAAGCACGGGATGTTCACGATCCTATGGCACCCGTGGTCCGGCCTAAACCTCCCCAGAAGCAATGGTACATGCAAGCGGAGGATGGTCAGACGTTTGGCCCCGCCGCACGCCAACAGCTTGACGCGTGGTTTGCCGAAAGACGTATCACGGCAGGATGCTACCTCTGGCAGGACGGCGACAAACAAATGCGATATGCGGCGGACGTATATCCGCAGCTTGCGGATATTGAAGCCGATGGGCTGCCTAAAATTGCCACTTCGAGAAACTCCGATGTCTCGCGGGAAGCGCTCGCTGCTGCTCAACAGTATTGTGACCGCGGTTCGGCATGTCTATCGGAACGACGATACGAGGACGCAATCGTTGCCTATGAGAAGGCCGTACGTCTGGATCCCATGAATGCGGATGCACATCGGCAAATGGGCTTTGCTTATGGGGAATTAGGAAACTACGACCTTAAGGTGATGGCTTTTAAGGAGGTCATCCGCCACAAACCCCAAGATGGCGATGTGCGTCGTGGCCTCGGTTACGCTTACCTCAAACTCCATCGGTTCGAGGAGGCGTTAGCCGCTTTCAAGGATGCGATCCGATTAAATGCCAAGGATGAGTCATCGCATCGAGGTCTCGGCGACGCGTATCGGGCGCTCAATCGGAATGAGGAGGCAGAGGCAGCATACGTGGGGGCAAAACGTCTTAATTCCGTTGGCGAGTTTCTAAAAGGCGAATTATTTGACACTCCGGGTAGCGTTGCCGGAAGTTTATTGGAAGCAATCGTGGTCGGCGTTTTTTCCGTCTTGCTCGAAGGTGCCGTGGTTGCCGCGATTGGGTCGGTGTTGGGAGCTGTCTTGCAGGTAATTGGCATGGCAACGTGGTGGCGGGTGACGCTCTGGTGCTTGGTGCTGTCGTTATCGATTCGGTTTGTTAATGAAATGCGCGTTTGCATCACGGATTATGCCAGCCTTCGTGGTCACGGGATGATTCGTCAGAGTGGCTGGGGAGCGTGGGACTTTTGGCATAGGGCCGTTCCAAGTCTGCTGGCAAAAACAGTGGTTGTCATTGTTGCGGGCTATCTCCTGTTTCGGTGAAGCGCCGCTTGCAGGGGGCGGAGCGATCGGGGTAGGATTCAAATGCCACGCTGGCTGCATCACGATTGTGTGGCTGGCGGGTAGGCTCGACCGACATTTGCAAGTGTCGGTCTAACGTCGGGTGTGCCGTCGCCGGCATCTTGGAGCGTTGGCGACGCCGCCCGATGGGTCCAAGCTCCAAGGAATCTATGATGGCTAAGTCTTCGCGCTCAAAGCGCCGCAAGCGATCCACAGGCGGCGCACATGCCAGCACCCACTATCAGGATGGCCCGGCGACTGCTGCGCGTCATGTGGCGAGCCGTCTCGAAGGTCTGCTGGAAGAGGTGCGGCAATCGTTCACATTGACCGAAACCGAACAGCGTGTGGCGCGGCTGAAAGAATCCACCGTCACAATCCAGTTGGACGCACTGCCGGTCATTGATTGGCTGGAACGACATCGACCATCGGAGAAGGCCGTTGAGGTGCGGCAGCGGTTGCTGTTCCTGTTGGACGAGGCCGTAGCCTGCGTGGAAATGGATATTCCGGAGTTCGCTGGCGGAGCGATTAGTGTGAGTAGTGAACAACCTAGCGTCGGCGCGATCAAATCGTTGAAAATGAATGTGACGGCGTCAGTAATGGCCAATTCGCTACGCGAGTGGGCCGATGACATTGAAATAGAAGACGCCCAGCGCCGCGGGGCGGGAGGCGGCAAGACCGAGGTCAAGCAACGGCGCAAGCCCGGCCGACGGAAGGCGGACTACCCTACCGAGAAACGCGAAGCCGCGATAGCGGCCAAATGGGAGAGGGCGAGAATCGCTCGCGAGTACAAACCCACCTGGGCAAAGGCTAACGGTTTTGAATCGGAACGGGAACTAAACACCCTTTTGTCGCGCGTGCGGAAGCGAAAAGCGCGCGCGGACAAATAGCGCGGACAACGGCGCGAATTAGTCCGCAATAAATATCTGGCGACGTTCTGTCGCACTTTCCTAGGGTTTGGTGCGCGTCCTTGCACAATCGCGCGGACAATTAACCGGGAATGTCCGCGCCGCCCTTATCGTGAGTCTATACGGTCCGCATAGCGCGAACCTGACCACCTAAGGGAATCAACGATGGCCACAGCGACCCAAGAGCGGCTATTGCTTTCCGCAGCCGAAGCAGCGGAAGCGTGCGGAGTGAGTGAAAGACATTGGTGGAGCCTCCATTCATCGGGCCGATGCCCGAGGCCCGTGTCGCTGGGCAGGTGCAGGCGTTGGCGCGCCGACCAAATTCGCGACTGGCTTGAGCGCGGCTGCCCGACGAGAGACGCCCTGGAGCGAGGGCGCGCCTGATCCCCTGACACATGAGGCGGCGCGCCCCACGTGTCAGACGGGGCGCGCCGCCGGAAAGGATTGACTATGTCTGATTCTACCAATTTTGATCCGGACCAACCAGCGCCAAAGCGCCGCAGGGAACAAAAATCGAAACACGGACATGACCCGAAATCGGTCGGCACGATTCGCGACGTGCCCATCGGGGACATTCGTCCCGCGCCGGAGAACAACCAGCTCTATCAGCCGGTGAGGCCGGACGATTCTGCCATCATCGCACTGGCTGCCAGCATCCGGAAGCATGGGGTCCGTGAGCCTCTGGTCGTGAGTCTCGACGGCTACATCCTGTCCGGACATTGTCGGCATACGGCGGCGAGACTGGCGGGCTTGGCGACGGTGCCAGTGCGGTTTGAACCGATCCGCCGGTCGGATGATCGGGACCGGTTCCTGGTCCTGCTGCGGGAACACAACCGGCAGCGGGAGAAGACCCGCGAGGAACGGCTGCGCGATGTTTTGCTCGATATAGACCCTCACGAAGCGTATCGGGCGCTCTTGGCGCATCGCGAAGAGGTGGCCGATGTGGACGTCGAGACGATCCAGTTGGGGCAACGGCGACAGCGGAGCGACATCAGCGTGGCCAAGCGGGGATTCCTCGATGCTGTTCGAGAGGTATTGAAGGATCGACGGAAGTTTTGGCCGCTGTCGGATCGGCAGATTCACTATGCGCTGTTGAACGCTCCCCCTCTGAAACATGATCGCAAGCCAAAGTCGCGTTATGCGAATGACTTGTTGAGTTACAAGTCGCTGGTCGATCTACTGACACGGGCGCGGCTGGATGGCTCGATACCGATGGAAGCCATCGCCGACGAGACGCGGCCCGTCGTGGTGTGGGAAGTGTATCAAACCACCGGCCAGTTCATTGGCCGCGAGATGGAGAAGTTTCTCAAACGATACCGGCGCAATCTGCTGCAATCCCAGCCCAACCATATTGAGTTGGTCATCGAGAAAAACACCGTGGCTTCTATCGTGCGACCGGTGGCTGGGCGTTACTGCATGCCGATGACCAGCGGCCGGGGATATTGTTCGCTGCCGCCGCGGGCTGCCATTGCAAAGCGGTTCGAGCAAAGCGGCAAAGACAAGCTGGTTCTGCTGGTCGTGAGCGATTTTGACCCGGACGGCGAGGCGATCGCCGAAACTCTGGCGAGGTCGTTGCGGGACGATTTCGATATCTCCAACATTCATCCGGTAAAAGTGGCGCTGACGGCCGAGCAAGTGGAAACCTACAGCCTGCCGCCGGGATTACAGGCCAAGAAAACGTCGAGTCGCTACCAGGGATTCGCTGATCAGTTTGGCGACGATGTGTTTGAGCTGGAAGCGCTGCCGCCAGAGGAATTGCAGCGAATTGTTGATTCTGCCGTCGTCGCGGTCCTGGATCGCGAGGCGTTCAATGCAGAACTCGACGCGGAGAAACAGGACGCGGCGTACCTGGAGGGGGTGCGGCGGACGGTGAAGAGCGCACTGCAAGGTATCGACTTTGAAGGTATTTGAGGACGGTCTGACGATGGCTGCCTGCGTCGGGCAGCGGGCGTTGTGTTTCCCAGAACCTTATCGCCCCGACCAACAAAGGACACTGGGTTATCAAGATGGGACCGCGGTTAAAACCTCCCGCGGTTGATGGAGCCGATGAAATCGACGCCTCACAACGTCGGGCCTGTTCAAGGCAGAAGGATCGCGAATCGGTAATCGAAAGAGCGTTCCGCCGCGAGGCGGTTTGTCCAGGCAACGGGCCGCTACTTGATTGCGGCGCAATGGCATACGTCCTGGTCGTACATGTGACAGGCCAAAAACTGCTTGTATAAGATCACCGACCATCAGGAAGACCCCGAAGAGCATCGACAGACACCACGAGACACACCGACTCTTCTGGCCTAGGTCACGAAGGGATTGCCCGCGGTGCGCATGGGGCTTGACTTATAACCAAGTATGGCCATAATCACGACATGGCAATCCAGAAAACAACACGCAAGCCGAAGCGAATGACGATAAGCCAGCAGGTGCGGCAGGCTATCGAGGCCAGCGACGTTAGCCGATATCGCATCTGGAAAGATACGGGCATCGACCAAGGGACTCTGAGCCGGTTTATGGCTGGCGATGGTGGATTGTCGTTGGAAGGACTTGACGCCATCGGAGAACTGCTGGGGCTGGAAATTGTGATACGCAAACCCCGCGGCAAGACCCCGGGACCATCGAAAGGCAGGTGAGACGATGCGAGTTTTCCGAGCGACCTACAAAGACCGCGACGGGCGGAAGCGGGAAGCGGAAAAATGGTACGTCGAGTTTCGCGACGGGAACGAACAGGTTCGCCGGCTGCCCGGGTTCACCGACAAGCAACAGACAGAAACGCTGGGGCGCAAAATCGACAAGCTGGTCGAATGCCAGTGCAACAAGGAAACACCCGGGCGCGAACTTTCGGCATGGCTGGAGACGCTGCCGCGCCGGATGCGCGAAACGCTGGGCGGCTGGGGGATCATCGAGGGGCGGACGGTGGCTGCCAGCAAACCGCTGAGCGAACACCTGACGGACTTTGAAGCGGCGCTGACGGCGAAGGGGGCGACGCAGCGGCACGTCGAGCAAACCGTCGGCCGGGTGCGGCGGCTGTTAGAAGCGTGCGGGTTCGTTCACTGGTCCAACGTGGCGGCGTCGGCCGTCGTGGCCAAGCTGGCGGAGTGGCGGCAGCCGAGCGCCGAAGGAAAGCCGGGCATGTCGATCCAGACGGCTAACTATCACGTCCAGACCGTCAAGCAATTCTGCAAGTGGATGGTGCGCGACGGCCGCGCGACAGTTTCGCCGGTGGAACACCTGACGCGGCAGAACGCCGAGACGGACCGCCGGTGTGAGCGGCGAGCGCTGGCGGTCGAGGAACTGCGGCGCCTGCTGGGGGCGGCTTCGACGGGACCAGAGCGGTTTGGCATGGCTGGGGCGGATCGGACGATGCTCTACCGGCTGGCCGTCGAGACGGGACTGAGGTCAAGCGAACTGCGCAGCCTGACGCGCGGCAGTTTCGATTTTCGCATCGAGCCGGCGACCGTGACGGTGGCGGCGGGATATAGCAAGCGGCGGCGCGACGATACGCTGCCGCTGCGGAGCGAGACGGCGACGCTGCTGCGGGCCTTCCTGGCAACTAAGCTGCCGGCGGCCCGGATGTTCAATCTGCCGCGGCGCGAATACCTCGCCGAAATGCTGAGGGCCGATCTGGCGGATGCCCGCGCGGCGTGGCTCAAGGAAGCGGCGACGGACGCGGAGCAGGTCGAACGGGAGCAGAGCGACTTCCTGAAGGATACCGACGCTGCAAACCGGGTGGTCGATTTTCATGCACTGCGGCATTGCTTCATATCGAACCTGGCGCGCGGCGGCGTCCATCCCAAGCTGGCGCAAGCTCTGGCCCGCCATTCGACGATCACGCTCACGATGGACCGTTACACCCATACCGTGCTGGGAGAACAGAGCGACGCCCTGGCGGCCCTGCCGGACCTGTCGGGACCGATGGGAGAACAGCAGCGGGCCACGGGGACGGACGGGCGGGCCGTCGTCGCGGGTAGCCATGCGGAGCGGCAGCACGTGGAGACGGAAGGAAGCGGAGCGGATGGCGAGGGGGACGCTGGGCGCTTGGCGTTCTGCTTAGCGTTTTCAGACTCAGAACATAGCGCCGGGGTGCGCCGCGATGCAGCGCTGCCGGGTAACGCGTCGCGGGACGCGGAACCCGACAAATGCCGAGTGAAACGCGAAAAATCGCGTGATTCACGGCAAGAAAATCAAGCGAGGCCGACGGGGCTCGAACCCGCAACCACCGGATCGACAGTCCGGTACTCTAACCAATTGAGCTACGGCCCCGTGCTTCGGGGAGAGGCAAATTATACCGTTACGGCACGGGGGGTAGCAAGGGTGGCTCGCGAGAGAGCGGAAGTCGTTGTTTAAGCCGAATCGGCAGTGGGCCGACGGTGCTCGGTTCGACCATCCGAGGTTGGCTTGCTGCGGGTTGTGGCGATTGTGACGCCGCGTGGCGCTGCGCCTTGCAGCGCAGGAACATGACCTAGATTTGACCATAGAGGCGAGGGCGCGGTGCGACATTTTCGCACCATGCTCCGGCCAGCATGTACCTTTCCCCGGGATGCCAGGGTAAGTGCGGCGGCGGAGCCCAAGGCCCATAGCGGGAGTCCGATATGTCCAGCACATGGAATCATATATCCAGCGCGGCCCTTCGCTGGGCAGAGTCGTTGAACATGTCGCAGTGGCTGCTGGTGCTGCTGGTCGTGGTGGCGGTAGGGGCGTTTTGCTTGAAGGGGTTTGGCTCGCGTTCCGATTATTGACATCCCATTTACTGACAACAGAACCAAGAAGATTGAGGAATAACCGTGGACTTCTGGACCTTCGCCTGGCTCGATTTGTGGTCGATCAAACTACCCGCGCCCGTGACGCTGGGGGCAATTTGCGTGGTGGGTTACTTGTTCAGCCGCCGCCGGATCAAGGTGGTCGAGGACAATAGCACGGCGCGGCGCGAATTGAAGCGGGCCAAGGCCGTGGCCAAGGAACTGGAAAAGATCGCCGAATTGCTGCGGCGAGACCTGGCCTCGCACCATTCCAGCATCGCGCGGTTCAAGGAACGGATTACGAATATCGGTACGAAGCGGGAAGACGCCTCGTGGCAAGATATGTGCAAAGAGGCGGAAGAAATGCTCCGCCCCACGCTCCGGCTCGCCTCACAGATCTCCAGTGCCTACGACGAGATCCGCCAACAGACCAATCACCTGATGACGTTCACGGAAGTCCGCACCGACGCTCTGACCGGCGTCAGCAATCGCCGAGCTTTGGACGAGACGCTCGAATCGATGTTCGCCATGCAATCGCGCTATGAGCAGCCGTTCTCGTTGGCCATTTTCGATATCGATCATTTCAAGAAGGTCAACGACGAGCATGGGCATCTGTTCGGCGATCAAGCACTGAAGGACGTGGCTCGGCTGATTGACGACACGATCCGAGAGACGGACATCGTGTTCCGCTACGGCGGCGAAGAGTTTGTGGTGGTCATGCCCAACACGCCGCTGTGCGGGGCCTGTATCTTCGCCGACCGGCTGCGGGAAACGATCCACGCCAAGCTGGAGTTGACCATCAGCGGCGGTGTGGCTGCCGCGCGGGAGACGGACGATCCCCAGAGCCTGCTCTCGCGTGCCGACGCGGCCCTCTACAGCGCCAAAGCCGCCGGCCGCAATCTGACGTATCACCACGACGGCGATACGATCACACCCGTCAGGGAACTGCTGGGAATGCCGGTTGGTGCTGGTGTGTAAGCAGAAGTAGCATGGGCTTCCAGCCCGTGTAGACCACTGTGTCGACGATAAACGTGCCACTGCTTGAAGGACACCCCGTTCCGTTCTAAGTAAGTTGCCGTAGTTATGCGTCCTCCAAGCACTGCTGCCTGACGTAAACGAAACCACTGGTTGGTAGACGCTTAGCCCTGTTCTGGATCTTAGGGCTGAATCTGGCGTCTGCTAAGCAGAGGCATCTGGAACCGATGCTGGCTGTATCATAGTCCGCGCGGTATCCTGACATTCATGCAGGAACTCTGTGGAAATTTGAAACATAGCGGCCCGCCACGCCGCTGGTATCAGTTCAGCTTGCTGACAATACTGATTATCATGTCGTGGTCAGCGATTGTATTGGCGATTAATTTTTTGCCACCCACAATTTCTGTCCACAACCATATGTCTCGCAAGGATCGGGATTTTCAGCAGTTTTATGCCCACCGAGGTTGGCCCTTTCGGCACCTGGAGTTCTTCGTCAAAATTCTGGACCGAAGTGGACAAGTCGCTCCTTGACGCGCGTGGCTGGCCGCTGGGACATCCAGCACCTCCGCGTGTAACCAACTGGTACAAGCTTGCAGCCAATATCCTCGTGCTGGCGGCCATGGCGGCTGCATTGTGGTGGCTCGCCAAATGGTCGTGCGATATGTGCCGAGCCATCAAGCTTCAACTGAATGGGGCACGTCCTGGAAACGTGCGCACCGCATGGATTGCGGTTGCGATATTATGTTTCGTGGGAACAACGGCTATCGTCTGGGGAATTGCGATTACCGAGCAAATATCGTTTGGAAGTGCGGACCGTTTGATGACTTCGACATTTGATCCTCGATTTGCCGGAAGGGATTTGAAGAGTTCGTTGCTGCCGCCCCTGTATGTCGCCAGCGGCCTACTCGCGCTAGCGGCAGCTCGAAAGTGGTTGCAGGCAGACGCTCGCAAAGTCAAAATGACCTCGATGGTTTTAGCTCTGTTCGTCGTACTTGCCTTTATGGACGGCATGGAGCCATCTGTGCGAGAGTTACCCTTCTCCTTTATTGTCTCTCACTTTGTCAATCATTGGTAATGCGAGTGAATTCCGAATTCGCATCTGCCGCGTGAACACAATCAACAAATCAACTTTCCCAAGAGAACTCCTATGCCCCAACTCACCTGGCTCGGACACGGCTGCTGGCTCATCAAGACCTCCAAGCAAACCGCCCTTCTCGACCCGTTTCTCGACGATTCTCCCACGGCCCCCTGCAAGGCGGCCGATATCAAGCAGGTCGATGTAATTCTTGTTTCGCATGGCCATTTCGATCATGTGGCCGATCTGGTCTCGATCGCTAAGCGGACCAAGGCCGTGGTGCTGGCCAACTTTGAAATCTGCGAGTGGGCCGCTAAACAGGGCGTTGAAAGAATTGAGCCGATGAACCTTGGCGGCGGCATCAACCTTCCGCTGGGACGAGTGACCCTCACGCCAGCCGTGCACAGCAGTGTGTTGCCGGATGGAACATATGGAGGGAGCGCAGGCGGGTTTGTGATCGAAGCGGACGGGAAGACGATCTATTTTGCCTGCGACACGGCGCTCACTGCCGACATGCAGTTGCTGAGTACTCGCAAGATTGATCTGGCCGTGTTGCCGATCGGCGATCGCTTCACGATGGGGCCGGACGACTCTCTCGAAGCAATTCGCATGATCATACCCAGCCGCGTGGCGCCGGCTCATTACAATACCTGGCCGCCGATTGCGCAAGACGCCGCAGCCTGGGCCGCTCGGGTGCGTGCCGAGACCAGTGCCGAGCCCGTTGTGGTCGAGCCGGGCGGGGTGATCGAGGTGTAAATTGTTGGAGTCTCCCGGCGCGCCGGGACTACGGGCGCAGTCTAAAAGTCGTGCCGCAACCAATTCCAGCATGGTTTCAACGTCGCGCTGGATAGCAGACTGAAGAATGGGTAGGATGATAATTAGGTCAGGCCGCTGCGACCATTAAAGATTGGCGAACTGGAAAAAATCTGAGGATTCATCACATGATGTACCGTGTTCCCTTGCTGTTCACTCCACAACCCGAGGGCGGTTATACGGTAACCTCTCCCGTGTTGCCGGAATTGGTTACTGAGGGTGACACCTTGGAGCAAGCGCATGCCAATGTCCGCGATGCCTTTGAGGCGGTTGCGGAACTATACGCTGACCAAGGGCGGTCCCTGCCTGTTAGCATCTCCTTGCCTGCACCAGCCGAAGTGGTCTGGTCCGAGACGCTTGTAGGGAGCCCATGACGTATCGAGAGGTGGCACGGAAGTTAACCGCCTTGGGATGCAATGAGATACCGCGAATCGGCGGTGGCTCACATCGCAAATGGCGCAATCCTGCATCTAACCGCTCGACAGTCGTGCCTGATTGGGGTGGCCGGGATTTGAAATTGGGCACGGTGCGCGGTGCGGTTCGGCAATTAGGAGTTGAGTGGTCCACTTTTGACAATGCGTAAGCAGCGCGAACGAGAAACTTAAAGTGAAATTAGGCGGTGTGATTGAGGTATGCATTGTTAGACCCTCCCGGCGCGACGGGACTATGGGCGCAGCCTCAAGGCTGTACTCCAACGCCTTCAATCTGAAATTCGCACCTGAATCTCATCCCCCACGATGCGAACTTCAAAGGCATCGGTCTTGATGCGCGGATTGTCGCACCAGGTGCCATCGCACACCCTGAACCGCCAGGCATGCCAGGGGCAGGTGACGATGCCATTCTCCACATGGCCAGCGCTGAGCGAGGCCCCCATGTGTGGACAGAGATCGTCGATGGCAAAGTATTGGCCATCGACGTGAAACACCGCCACCAGCCGATCGCCGACTGTGCATGTAATCCCTTGGTCGGGTGGGATGCAACCTACTTTCGCAACGGTAACAAACATGTGCTGGTGTCCAGGCTTGAGCCTGCTTATGGCAGACGGGACGTCTACCCCACGGAGTTCTTGGCTATCTCGAAACCGTCTATTTTGACATAATTGGCGCTGTCTCGACCAGATAGCGCGGCAGAGAAGAGAACCTCCATGAACCAAACACTCAAAGACCAGATCGTGGGGCGGATTCTGCCACGGCTGCAGACGCCGGCTCAGTATATCGGCGGCGAGTTGAACGCAGTGTTGAAGGACCACAGCAGTGTGGCGGGGAGGCTGTGCCTGGCGTTTCCAGACGCTTATTCGATCGGCATGAGCCACCATGGGCTCCAAGTACTCTATACGCTCATGAACCGCCGCGACGACTGGCTCTGCGAGCGCGTGTTCGCACCCTGGCGCGATATGGAGGGGGCGCTCCGCGAGGCCGGCCTGCCGCTGTATAGCCTCGAATCGTTCACGCCCCTCTGCGATTTCGATGTGCTCGGATTTTCGCTCCAGTACGAGATTTCGTACACGAATATTCTGACGATCCTCGATGTGGGGAGAATCCCGCTTCATGCCGTCGAGCGGACGATGGCCGATCCGCTGATCGTGGCCGGCGGTCCG
>JAIOPX010000159.1 GCA_021413705.1 Planctomycetota bacterium
CTTACGGGCGATGGATCCTCGCTGGCAGGGGACGCGACAAACCAACTGGATGCGCTGGTGGCCGATATCCGCGGCACAACCACCGCTGCTCCCACGAGTGGAGACCTTTCATCTCAATCGAACACGATCGGGGCAATAGCTTCCACGGCTTCTTCCACATCGGCGAGTCGGACGGAGCCCGCACTATGGGCGCTCGGCGCGATCGCCATCTGCGGATTGGGAGTGGCAGGGGTGGGAGCGCCGTGGCTGGCAAGCCGATTTACACCCGTCCGAAAAGGATGGAAGGCATGAATCGTCCATTGAGAAGTTCACGAATTTTCCCATCGGCAAGGGAGTTAGCCATGCGAGGTCATGCAAGCGAACTAATTGATTCGGACGGTGGCCCCATGGCCAGGCCACGGGCCAGCGGACCCCTGCACACCGCACGTCCGCGATTCAGCTTCGGTACTAGCAATCGGCGGCGACGGGCAATGCCCTCACACGGTGGCCGTCGCCGCACGCGACAGTGGAACTGGTGAAGCGACCCAAGAACCGTGGTGCGCCAACTCCACGGCGAGAACAGACGAGAGCAACACAGACGATGCAACGTTCACACGAGCCTGAATTGGACGCGATCCCTGCCGGGAGAGTCGAAGACAGGCAACATGCCAGGGGAATCAAGATGATTACAGCTATTTTGCACGGAAAGCGCTCAACTTCTTACGGAGTGACGCATGTGGCTCACATGCCAACCATCCGAAGAACTCTTTGCAGGGGGCTGCTGGCCGCACTGCTGGCAGTAGCAGGGCCAGGGCTCGCCCAGGCTCTGACGTTTACTTTTGCACCAGGTCAGTACGACAACACCGTGAATACGGTAACAGGCACCAATGCGTCCCCGAGTTACAACAATAACCAGACGACGGGCAATTTCCGCGACGTCTTCTGGTGGGGGAAAGCATACAACGGAGGAATCGTTGGCGTCGGCTCGCCTGATTTCATCAACTCGAATAAGAACCTCATATCCAATGGCGGCAGCCCTGCGCGTGCCATTGTGGGAGGCAATTACGACGCTCTGAACTTTACGGGTCTTCGACTCGGCGGCGGTTTGGCAGGCGCATCGTTTCTCTCGATTTACGACCAGACGCCCAACGTCAACGCGACGAAAAATCTGTTTGATGCCAGCGTACCGGGGGGGCTGACCATCTCCGCCGACGTCCTGTTCAGCCCAGGCACGCACACTGCTTCCGCGGGAATCGTAACGCTCTACAGCGGTGGCCAGAACGGATTGGCGTTGCTGGCAAAAAACGGCGGCGGCAACAACCCCGACGTCAGCCAATTGGATCTCGTCTTTCAAACCAACGGAACGGGCACAGTCATTCAGTCAACTTCCGTAGGCTCCAGCGGGACTCAGTTCACGGGCGAAAAGTGGTATCGAATCGAGATGAATGTCTCCGTGAGCGGGGATGCTTTCACGGTAACCGGGAAAATCTTCGATCATCTGACCCCTTCGGACCCCACCAGTGCTTTGGGCAACATGATCGGGAACGTCATCAACTACAACGGTTCGCTCTCCAGCCCGGGCAATGCGCTCGACCTGACGAATCCCGGAGAAATCGGACTGATGGCGATGACTACGGAGAACTTCAATGACGGAGTCAACACAGGACAGGGAGGAACGGGTGCCAATCCTCTGGTGGACAACATAGGCGTGAGCATCACCAATTTTCAATTCGACGATCCAGTCCATACACCCGAGCCGGCCACCTGGATGCTGGCCGCCGTGGGGGCTGCTGTTCTGGGAGTCGTGGCCCTGCGCAAGAGGCGGGCCAATCGCCGGACTACGCGACAAGCAACGAAACGATCGGATGAACCGCTCGGACACTTTTTAAGAGGGTAAGGGAGGGAACCATGCGAGGTATGGCAAGCGACATGTGCGATATCAGCGGCGGCTGCGCGGCGGTGATGAGCCGACCACGAGCCAGCGGACCGCAACATACGACGCGACCAGAGTTCAGCTACGGCCGCAGCCATCGGAGGCGACGCGCGACAATCCAAGCCGCCCAGCGCCGCCGCACCCAGCGGTGGAGTTGGTAGCGGTGAAGTGGCAGTCAACAAGGCATTGGAACAGGACGAGAAGAAACCGATGACCAACAACCAAGCGACCTGAAAACAAAGAAGCGGAATGAGGATTTAACCCATGCCTGAAACCAAGCGTCTTTCCCGCGGGGAAAACAGCCGACGTCAAGACTCCTGAGGATTTCCACAATGAAACGCACACTTTTTACTCTCGATGCTTTGCGCCGTCCATGCGGCGGCGGTTGGCGCTGGCTGGCGGCGGCAGTGGTGACGATAGCTGGCCTGGCGCAGAACGGCGGCACGGCCCAGGCCGTTACGCTGATCATCGACGACTTCACCCAGGTCGAATCACCCAGCCCATGGATCGCCGGAAATCCGGGGAATCACGACGGCATTGATGGTCTGGATCTGACGCTCCAGCTTCCCTCCACGAATCCGATTCCGACCAATCCGGCCGGCGTCGTCTTTCCCATCGCCTACGACGAGAGCGGGCTCAATCCTGCCAATGTCATCGGAGGCACTCGGCGTTCTGAGTTGAGCGTCACCAAGAGTACCCCACCACCGCAGGAGTTCGAGATCGCGTTGATCAACGTCCTGCCGGCCGGCACGGGCAACTTCTCCTTCGAGTCGGGGCTCACCGTGATTGCTCACACCAGCCTGATCTACAACGGCCTGCTAGGAGCCGCTGCAGGCAACCCTTTCAGTAAAGCCATTGTGACTTTCAACAACTACGACTTCGAGACGGAACAACCGCTGTTGGTCCGACTGGAGATTGTCGGCGGCGGAGCCGGCTTCATCGAACGCGAGCTCAATCAAGTCGTGAACATCGGGTTTCCCGTCGATCTGGACCTTCCGCTCGGAGAGGGAGATTTCGCCGGAGTGAACTTCGGCGGCTCCGTGAACCTGAAGTTCACATTCTTCGGCAATTTGGCCGACGACTTCAGTGTGGAGCAGATTGTGCTGGAAACGAGGGAGGAAGCCGTCCCCGAGCCGTCCACTTGGGCGCTCGCAGCGCTCGGACTCTTTGGCTTGGCGGGCTATGGCCTTTTCCGAAGACCCTCCGGCAAGTTGCCCGCGCACCGCACGGCGGAACACTCCGAGAAGCACGATCATCGAGCGAGAAACACCGAACCGGGAGGCAACGTGTCCCGCCACTCTTCCACCACAACACATGATCTCGACCCCCAAGCCGATCATCGGCAACACCCAAGACCGTCAACCTTGAAAGAGCGAACTGCAATGCCACACCTGAAACACCTCCTGCTGGGGCTGACCGTGGCCGCTACGGTGGCCTTGGCGCAAACCCGCGCCGACGCCTTGATCATCGATTCTTTTGATGACAATCCCGCTCCGGCATTGAATCTCACCGTCGTGGTCGGAAACGCTCCGGCGTCGAACACGCAGCCGGTGGTCACCGGGAGTGTCAGCGGCAATCGCACGGCCACGCTCACGGTGCTCAGCGGGGACGAGGACACCCAGGCCACCATGCGCATCACAGGGCCGGCAATCAACCGCCGTTTAAGTCTTAGTTCGGAAGACAGTGTAGTAGCCCGCTGGAATCTCGATTATGTGCCGCTCAGCGGCATCGACGTGACGGACGGGGGCACGGCCTACGGCATCGCCCTGCATTTCCTCTCGGCCGACAACACGGCTACTGTCAAGCTGTCGCTGGACGTTTCCGGTGGCGGCTCGCCGCTCACGCAAACGCTGGTCAAACCAGCGGGGCCTGGCGTCCTGCTGTTCGATTTTGACCAGTTCCTCAATAACGTCTTGGCGCCCACGCCCGTACTCTCCACCACGGCGGTCAACGGCATCCACATCGAGATCGTCGGAGTGCCTTCCGGCGATTACAGCATCGAGTTTATTGACACCGTGCAAGGAGTGCCGGAGCCTTCCACGCTCGCTCTCGCCGGACTCGGTTTGGTCGGCTTGGCCGCCTGGGGATGGCGGCGAAGCCGGCGGTAGTCGGACCCCCGGGATTGGAAATGGTTTGATTGCACCTCGCAAAGCTTTGTTCCGCTCGGTGGCACAAATCCCACCCTCTTCTGTCGCGCGACACCTGCATACCATCGGCATTCGCCCGGGTATGCTCGCACCTGTCAGCCCTCTGAATACTTCTCGTTGATGGTCCGCCAGGCTGCGGATCCTCCTAACGCCGGAAGCTGCTGGCCTGAATGGCACACCAGTTGCATAGAGGTCTGGGTACGCCGCTGGCGACAATCACACCGGTTTTTCCATAACCTGAGACTGCACCGATGATTTCTCACATTTTGCACCGACAGGCTGGCTTGTTGATCCGTCAACTTTCGGCAGCGTTGATCTTGACGCTGTCAACCTTTCTTTACGCCGCAGGCGGGGTAGCTCAGGCCGCTACCTTGGTCGACGATTTTTCTAGCACCATCAACACCGTGCCGTTTCCCTTCCGACAAGTCCAGCAGACGGGCGTCGGCAGCAACTCTGGGGTTCCTCCAGTGGAAACCGGACTGTCGGGCGTGATCGGCGGCTCGCGGCAGACGACCGTCACTGTCACCGCCGGCGCCGCAACGGCCCGCGCCCGTATTTTTGCCGGCAGCCCTGGCACGCTGCAGTTCACCAGTTCTGGCGTGGCCAGCAATCTGACTCTTAACTACAACAACAATGGCACCGGACTGGGTGCGAATATCGCGCTATTCCTGGGCGTTTCGATTCCGTTCGGCAATGTCGCACTCGGCGGCGCTCCCTCACTCCCTGTCACGGCAACCATTACCGACGCAGCAGCTAATGTGGCCACGGCAGTTGTGGCAATCACGACCGAAGGAGCTCAAACGCTGATCATCCCCGCCGCCGCCTTTGCCGGACTGGCTGGACTGGACCTCTCGAACATTAGCAGTATCAAGTTCATGTTCGACGCCGGGCTGGGCCAGGAGTTCACGCTCCGCGGGCCTATCCAACTGCTCACACCCGAACCGCTGGCCATTCTCGGCTGGTCGGTGGTGCTGGCTGGCGCTACATCGGCCCGAGACTACGAGCGGCTTAATCCTCATCGAGAATTGAACTCGTTCTCTCGTCGTTTCGCCGCAACATGTTGCCAAAACGCCACACGCCTCTCGGCGGAGAATGGCGCCAGGGCGGTGCCTAACTTGTGTTCCCAATCGAGGTTGCGGCCTATCGAATCAGGCGGTCAGCCGCGGCAGGCCTCGCGGCCCGACAGTTGCAGTGGTGTGAGGGACCACTATGTCCATCGCCACCGCCAAATCGCTCCCCCTCACCCCGGTTCGCTGGAACCTGTGGCTCGGCCTGTCTTTGGCCGCTTCGCTCGTGGCTTGCCTTTACGCTCCGTTGGCGACGACACTTATCGATGCCTGGTCTACGGACGACAACTATACCCACGGCCCGCTGGTGGTGTTGGCCGCCGTTGGACTGGCAGTTCACGCGCTACGCCGGCGAGCGGGTGGAGTCAGCCCCCCGTTCCTTAGTACCAGTCGCCGCGATCACGCGTTCGGAATAGCCATGGCCGCCGTGGCCCTGCTGCTGCATGGCGTAGCGTGGCTGCTGGGTTTCATCCTGCTCGACGTCGTTTCGCTCGTCTCGCTGCTGTTGGCCGGCGCATTGACCCTCGGTGGTCGCTCGCTCCGACGTGATCTCGGCCTGCCCATCCTCTTACTGTTGTTCGCGGCCCCACTTCCAGTGGCCTGGTATCAGCCGCTGGCATTGGGCCTGCAAAAGATTGTCAGCAGTCTGGCCGCTACGATCTTTGCGCTCGGTGGCCTAAGCGTTCACCGCGAAGGA
This sequence comes from Planctomycetota bacterium, assembly GCA_021413705.1. Classification (GTDB taxonomy): domain Bacteria; phylum Planctomycetota; class Planctomycetia; order Pirellulales; family UBA7805; genus JAIOPX01. The sequence goes on from JAIOPX010000159.1 coordinate 5,824, forward strand.
TATGTGATTCATCTCAGCGGCATGTCGCTGGAAGTGGGCGCTGCATGCAGCGGTATGCGACAATTGACGGCCTATCTGGCTCTAGGAGCCGTGATCGGACATCTGGCCCGGCGGGCCATCGGTACGGTTGGATTGCTTGCCGCAGCGGTGGTGTTAGCTCGCCTCCAGGATCGCTGGCGCCATAGTATCCCTCACGCTCCGCGTGATGATTCCTATGTGACAGACCAGCCCCATTCTTGCCTTGCCCCTCCCCACTGCGGCAAAAAAAGTCGAGCGGGATATCTGCTCCTCCTGACTCTGGTCGGTGCAGCCGTATTCATGCAACTCGCCGCCCAGCGGGCCGTCGATGCCTATCCCGCACCACGCGCCGCCGAACTGGTCGCAGCGCTCGACACGCTCCCGCGACAGCTTGGCCCCTGGCACGGCATCGACGCTGCCGCACCCAAGGACATCGCCTGGGCAGATCAGCACCTGCGCCGCGACTATCGCCACCGCGAGACGGGGCAAGTCGTCGTGGTCTGGATCGCCTACTCCCACGTCGGCGCAGACCGGGCTCATCACCCGGAAATCTGCATGGACGTGGCCGGTCGCTCGGAAGACCGCCGGCGACGCAGGGAGTTCACCCTGCCGGACGGCCCCCCGATCGCCGAGTTTGTCTTCGGTTCACCCGGCGATGCGTTGACTGCCTGGTATTGGCACTATGCATTCCCCGATGTGCGTTCTCCCAACTCGAATCTCCTGGCTCAGACCTACCATCGCGCTCGCTCGCGTCGAGCCAGCATGACAGTGGAACTCCTTTCCAGCGACGACAATCCCTCCGGGCGGGATGCCGCGCGAGACCTTGTTTCCCGGATCGACACGGCACTGCGGCCGATGTTGCCGCCTGGAGCGGTTCGCGGAAGCAGTCGTTTGCCGGTCGGCGTCACAGCAGCGAATGAGACGAATGGGACCGACGGGACAAATGGGGGCGTAGGTCGCATTCGTCCTCTAAGTCCTATCTCGAAAATCTGACGTAAACTTTCTTGATTCCTTACCTGCGGAGCAACATCCTGTGCGCATTTCCAAATCACGGCTCGCCTTGCGGATCGTATTGGTGGGGTTGATCCTCGCAGTCGGCGGCATCGGTTTTCGCATCTGGCAGATCCGCCAGCCGGCCTATCACTGGCAGCGCGCTCAGTCGGCGCTGGCGGCAGGCGACCTGGCCAAGGCTGAATTGGAACTCCGCGGCTGCTTGGCCCGCTTGCCCAATCACGGCCCCGCCCATTTTCGCCTGGCGGGGCTGCTTGTTCAGCGCGCACAGCGCAGCAACCCGGCGGCCGACTATGCAGCCATTCCTGAAGCACTAGCGCATTTGCGGCGGGCGGCCGAGCTGCTGCCGCAACAGCTCGATGTGCAACAAGCTCTGTTGCGAGCTTTGATCGTCGCCAATCGGCTCAATGAGGCCGAAACGGTCGCCAGCTTAGTTCAAAGACTAGATGCCAAGGATCCCGAGTCGGCCGTGCTGCTGGCGCGGCAGGCGCTGCGCCGCCGCGATTTCAATACGGCTGCTGCTCGCTTGGACGCGGTTGCCAATCCTCCCGAGTCGCTGGCCTACAACCGTTGGTGGATCAACTTTGAGTTAGGACGCGCCACGAAAAACACTCAGCGACAGACTGACGCCATCTCGGCCGCAATGCAACATGCCGCCAGCCCATCGGCAAAGCTCCCTTCTGGAATTGCGGAGCGTGGAGCCCTCTATGCGCTGTTGATGCTGGGTATTGAGACTGCCCCCGACGTTACCGCTGCGCAAAACCATGTCGAGCAGGCACTGAAGATCGTCGCGACCGGCCCGCTGGCTTCCATCATCGGTCAACTCGGCTCCAGCCTTGAACAGCGCTTTCCCATCGCAGCTTTGTCGGCCACAGATCGCATTGCGCGGCAACGGATCGCAGACCAGATCGCCGGAATCTGTCAGCAGCAGATCGCCGCTAAGGATGGGGGCAGCCTCAGCGCCTATCGCTATCTGGCAGAAAGGCTCATGGCAAACGGCGACAACGCCCAGGCGATCAAGCTGCTGGAGCGTGGCTTGGCATCACCCGCCGCAGTTCAAGCCGCGCCTCGCGAAACACAAGCCCTCCAGCTTCTCTCGGCCAGTTTGCTTTTGTCCGCTGGCCGCTATGACGAGATATCCAAGCACATTCAGCCCTTGCTGGCTGATGCGACCACCGCACCGCAAGGGCACATGATGGCCGGCAGCGTGGCGTTGGCGCAAGCTCGCTACGAAGACGCGCGGCAAGAATATGAGGCTGCGGCACAACAACTTGGCCCGACATTGCCCGTCCGCCTGGCGTTGGCCACGACCTACTTGGCGCTGGGACGCCCCTCCGACGCCCTGCCCCACCTGCAAGAGACCATCGCCCATCTAGATGATTTCACTCCGGCGGAGAAAGCATGGTTAGCCCGCTATGTCGGCGACGGCTTGTCGCTGCGACGCGCCCTGGTTGAATCGCTCTTGGCCGTGGATCGCGCCGAGGAAGCCACACCCCACCTGGCTTTGCTGCACGGAACGCCGCAGGAGCCCCCCGCGCAGATCGCGCTGGCCGCTTGGCATTGGCGTCACAATCGGCAAGCCAGAGCGGATGCCGTGTTGACCGCCGCCCGGCAACAACGCCCGGATGATATCAGTTTAACGCTGGCTCACGCCGCTGTAATCTCGGAGCGTGGTAAGCCGGAGGATGGCGACGGATTGATCGGAACCTTTGCAGCCCTGAAGCCGGACGATCTGCCCCGTCAATTGGCGCTCCTCCAATGGCACGTTTGGCGCGGCCAGTCGGCGGAGGCCTTGGAGATGCTCCCGGAACTAAGACAACGCTTCGGCTCGCTGCCGCTGCTCGGTTCCATCGAAGCCCAATTGCTGTTGGCCACCAATCGAAACCAGGAAGCGCTGGCCGCGGCCGACAAGTTGCGCGCCGCGCCGCAAACTAAATCGGCCGGCTCGCTACTGGCAGCCGCTGCCGCATTGCGGTTGGGACGCACGGGCGATGCCGCTACGCTGCTCGACGGCGCCGGCGCCGGACCCCTGGTCGATCTCTCCCGAGCCAAGTTGCTTTCCGCCACTGGACACGAAGCCGCCGCGCTCGATCTGCTCGTCTCGGCTCTGCGCTATCAAGGCGCCGCGCCCCAGGCCGGTGCCGAAATTGGCGCCGCGCTCGATGGCTTGGCGCAACGCCAGGGCACTGAAGCTGCCTTGGAGAAAGCCGGTCAATTGTTGTCGCAAAAACCAGACGAACCGTCGCTGCTGGCCGCCCATGCCAATTTGGCCCTGGCCGCTGGCCAGCCGGATGTGACGCTTGCCGATCTGGCTCGCCTCGATAAGGCGATCCCCAACACCACGTTGGTTCCCTATCTGCGAGCCCAGGCGCATTTCGCCAAGAGTGACTACGACAGCGCCGTTGCGGAGCTGGACGCTGTGTTGGCTAAAGATCCCAAGCATGTCGATGCTCGCATCTTCGCGGCGGAACTGGCTCGCAATCAAGGGCGATACATCCAGCAGCTCAAACACGCCGAGATGGCGCTGCTGAGCGATCCTAAGCGGTCGGAATCCGCCTTGCTGGCCGCCGACGCGCTCGTGCGGCTGCGACGCAAACATTCTCGCCGCCCAGGTGGGTACACTGGCGCGCAGCAAACAATTCGCTGCGGCGGTGGAACTGGCCAACCAGCGGGCGGCACAACATCCCGACGCATTCGAGCCCGAGCGGCTCGGCTGGCTCATGCTGCGGCTCAATCAATACGCCGCTGCTCGACAGTGGGGCGATCGGTTCCTGGCGTCGGCCGGCCCAAAAGAAGCAGAAGCCCACTGGCTGCTGGGCAACATCGCGCTGCTGGATGGAACTAAGCAGCGAGACTTGCTGAAACTGTCCGAGGCCGAGTCGCATTTCCGCCAGGTGCTGGACAAATACCCTGGCCATTTCGGCGCGACTAACAACCTGGCCTGGCTGTTGGCGACCGATTTGAACCAGCCGCAACAGGCGCTGGCCCTGATGCGGAAGTTGCTGGACCGCCCCGAACTGAAAAACGTGCCGACCGAGTCGTTGCCTCCGACCGTGATCGATACGCTGGCGGTCGTTCTCTTAAAAGCCGATCGTACCGACGAAGCCCGCCAACTACTCAGCCGCGCGGTGCAGCGGCATCCCCAAAGCCCCAACCTGCACTACCAATTTGGCCTGGCCCAACTGGCCTCGCGCAACTACACCGAAGCGGAAACCGCCTTGCAGACGGCGCTCCGGCTGGGACTCGAAGGCCAGGATGCCGACCGGGCGAAACAGGAACTCAGCGCGATCCAACAACAAGATCGAGCGGGCTGAGCCGCGGGGACTGTACCAATTTTGCCCCAGCAAAATGGGACTGTCCCCTTGGGGAACGTGTATCTTCTTGTCCTCAAGCGGCACTCGGCCAGATGAGCCGGCAAATTACGAATGCCGGATCATCACGCCACCGACAAACGTCCAGGTAGCGACGAACGCAATCGCGACGATCAGTTGCAGAATGTCGAGGTGACTCATGGCGGATCAACCTGTATCAACGGCACTCGCACATGGAATGTGCCAGACCTGCAACTTCAAAGAAAGGGACGCTAAGAATCGATTCGGCCACGCGGCCCCCGCGACTGCACAGCTTCTCGGGTCGTTGCGGCGTGCGGAACAATCGCTACAACCCCACCCTTTTTGCTTTCATGCCGCCGGGCGACGAGGCGAGTTCTGCCGGGCGGCGAGATGTGCTTTCCAGCGACGAACGGCCAACACCTGGGTTTGATACCGCCGCACGGCACACACCCGGCAGGGCATTTTCACCAGGATTCCGCAGCCCTGACAGCGCTGCGTGGCAGCTTGGGTTTCTTCCTCCATCGCAGTCCGCGGACTACGCTTGCCGCTGGCAATCGCTGCGATGGTTGCTCGGCTCACTCCGGTCCGCAGCGCGATGGCCCGCTGAGAACAGTTGCCGCTTGCCAAAAGTTCTTCCACCATTTTCACATCATCTGGTTTAAGCATGGCGAGATTTAGGGGTTAGGGAATGAGGGACTACGGGATAGGGAATAGGGGCCAGGGTTGAGCCGAAAAATGCTGCCAGTCAGTCATCCCCTTCCTGGTCGTTTGCGAAGGGAAAATCGCCCGGCTCGGGCTCCGGTTCCCAGGGCTCATCCACCACCAAAACGTCCCAGACTTCGTCGGCAATCAGATGGGGATCCAGACGGGTCGGCTCAAGCCAGTCAAGCTGCTCGTCCGGCAGCTCCCAGGGCAAAGCCGGTCGGGACTCCGATTCAGGGATTTGGTCGTTTTTCCGCGGTTTCTCGGGGGTTGGCCGGCGACTTCCCATGTCGATTTCCAAGGTTGAAACGTGTGGCGATTGGGGAGGAAAAGCCCTGCTAGCAACCCATCAGCCGCCGCAGAACAGGTGTATATTACTCCCAGGGGTGGCCTAATTTCAACCACTTTTTTGTATAAAAAATTATGCATAAGTTACCCGCGTTTCATGCCTGGATTTCCGACAAAATAGTGGTATAATCGACTTTCTCGATAATCTTTTGTCGCACAGCCACCCTATGTTGACAACGATTATGCTTTTAACTTTACACAAAAAAGGCCGCTCCCGATGACCCTTCAACAGTACGGCCCCGAGCGGTTGGACGAGCTGGCCCTGCGGATGCTCGACGTGGCGTCCTTGTTCCGGGACATGGCCAACCAGCAGCGGCAGGGAGACCCCAAAGCTGCGGTGGGCCTGCACGACCGGAAGCTGCTCGAATGGCTTTCCAGCATCGAAGTCTGGGCGGAAGATGCCCGGGGTCGGCAACAGACGGAAGTGATCCGCAAGCGCGGCGCGGAACGCGCGCAAACAATGGCACGCAAGAAATAGTATCCCTCACGCTCCGCGTGAGGCTGCGGGCAATTATCACGCGGAGCGTGATGGATACTGTAGGCTCCGCCGGATGCTACAATCTTCCGCGTCTGCGGTGTATCAATCTTTCGGAAGGAGCCCACGATGCCCAGCCATGATTCGCTTCCCACATTTCGTTTTGCCCTGGAAGAATCGCCGGCCCGCGTGATGCCGGGCGGGACCGCGCGCGAGGCGACGATCAAGCAGTTGCCCATCTCCACCGGCCTGGCCGGCGTATCGATGACGCTCAAGCCCGGCGCCATTCGCGAACTGCATTGGCACGCCATCGCTGCCGAATGGGCGTATGTCATCCGTGGCAATGTGCGGACTACGATCGTCGGCCCCGGTGGCACCTGCGAGACGAATGACTTTGGCTCCGGCGACGTCTGGTACTTTCCCCGCGGCCACGGCCACGCCATCGCCTGCCTAGGCTCGGAGGAATGTCACTTCCTGTTGATCTTCGACAACGGCGCGTTCTCCGAGTTCGGCACATTCAGCTCCACCGACTGGGTAGGGCACATCGATGCCGATGTGTTGGGGCGCTGCCTCGGCGTCGCGCCTGCGGATCTGAAGGGACTTGCCCACGAGGAGTTATATATTGTCCAAGGCCGCCCGCTGCCGGCCGTCATCGAGCCGAATCGCGGGAGCGAACTCCGACCCGCCCCGCAGACGCACCGCTATCCGTTCATGGCCCAACCTCCGTGGGAGACATTTCCCGGCGGACGGCAGTGGCGCGTGACGGTGGACGAGTTCCCCATCAGCACCACGATGTCCGCCTCACTCTTTGAACTGGAACCGGGCGCCATCCGCGAACCCCACTGGCACCCGCACGCCAACGAATGGCAGTACGTGTTGGAAGGAACGGTGCGCGTCGGCCTGTTCGGCTCCGGCGGCCGCGCCCGCGTGGAGCAACTCAATGCAGGCGACGTCGGCTATGCCCCGCGCGGCTATGGCCACTACATCGAAAACTGCGGCGACAAGATGTGCAAGATTCTGGTGGCCTTCGACAGCGGCCAGTACCAGGAGATCAGCCTCTCGACATGGCTCTCTGCAAATCCGGCCGGTATGGTGGCGGATAATTTCCAGGTTCCCGATGCCCTAGTGGATCGATGGCCGAAGAAGCGGGTGTTTGTGGCGGATGGAAATAGTTGACGAATCGGCAGGTGGTAAATAACCTTGAATAAATGTCAACAATCAACCCCACTCTGCCCGCTATGTGGAATATTCGCCACTGTCCCAAGGTGGATGAAACATGACGTCATTCGGCTGTAACATGACGTACTCGTGCGTGGCTGACGAGTCCGGACCTTCCGCATCCACGCACTCGTAAATGAGCCCGAACATATACCCGTCAACTTCCACTTCGAATGGCCGAATCGCGATGTCGCAAGGCTCCCGCGGACCGAGCATGGCGAGCAACCCCTCCAATTCCTCGGCCGCCCTCTCGATCGCTTGAGACTCGCCGTCGGCCGTCGTCCCACCCGATCGAACCTCAGTGCCCAAGTGCTTGCCCGCCGCGTCGAATCGGTGAAGTACCGCGTACCAGCGCTTATGCTCGGCCCAAAAAAGACGGAGATAATCCGCCGGTCGGCTCCCACTCCACCAATCGGCTGGGAATGCGCCCGTAACGAAGGCCATGTATTGATTGCCATCAGAATACCGGCCAATCAAATGAAACCGATCTAACTGGTCGGACTCCCACGTAATCAGGAGCAAGTCAGGGGCCGCCATTTCTTGTCCCTTAGTGCGCTACACATGCCGCATTGACTGCCATCGAACCGCCGTGCGAATCGTAATTGTTAGTGTTGGGCAATCTGATCCGCAATCGACTTCACGAACATCTCCGCAGGGGGTGAAACGCCTTCGCGGTGAGCCGTTTCCAGATTGCGTTGCCACATGGCGCGAATCTGATCGGGCAATTCGGGCGGTAGATGCAGCACAGCCTCGATCATTTCATGCCAAGAGCCATGGTGTCCCCAGGTCCTCTCAAGGTGTGGTTGCATGGCTAGGAGCCGTGCTTCATCCACACTTGTGAGTTCTCCGATGATCCAGAGCACCCACAACTCGACCAATCGCAGTAACGGTTTTCCATCATAGCGAGGGTCTTTCATAGGCATTGAGAATACGCGACCAATCGCGAAAGTCAATTGGAAGTAAGACTCGCCTATCTAGCGGGTGCTACGGCACACGGAGCGTGCCGGCTACTTTGGCGGATCGTCATTTCGCACGATCGGCGCCGGCTTCATGGTCCAGGCATCGAGCGAGCCGATCGACATCGGGCCTCCTTCGGCGAACAGGGCCACGCCGAGGTCCGTCTCCGGCGGCGTGATGCTCTTCGTCACGACATGCCGGCCGTCGCCGACGAACACTTCCATCGCGATCCGGTCCAGGAAGACTCTCAGCACCAGCGGCTGATCTTTTTCCAGCGGCAGTGGGAACTTCGTGCCGGCCACATCGAGTTGGCCGTCGGCATAGCGGATCGATACAAAGCGCTGGCCGTCGTCACTGCGGCGAAGTTGCAGGCCGCACGCCTTGGCTCCGCGCGGATCCAACTTAGCCACGATCTCCAGGCATTCTCCCTTTGTCTTGAGCACTAGCGGCTTCTCCGCCGTAACCTTTGCCGCTCGCAGTTCCTCATGCTGATCGCGAAGCGATTCAATCTCCGGCACCGGTTGTTGACGCAAGTAGCCGTCATCCCCCAGCGTCAACACGCGCGGCAAAATCAAATAACCATTGAAGCCATTGCGGCCCCCTTGCGCCCGGGCGAGGAAAATGCAGCGTCCCTTGTCGTCGAACAGGACGCCTGTTCCGTAGACGCCATTGAAATTGCGGAACTCGTCCATCACGCCCCGCGTTTCAGGTTTGTACTTAAGCGTCTTGAGGTCAAACGTGCCGACGGTGTACTTCACCCCTTCCTGAAACGCCGAGGAGAGAAACACGAACTTCTCTCCCAGCTTGAAGAAGTTGGGGCACTCGGCGTCTTCCGGAAACACGAAACCGCGGTACGCCCATTTCCCCAATGCGGCGTCTTCCGCCTCGTAGATGGGCATGCCAACTTTCGTGGCGCCGACGACGATAAACGTGCGGTCGCCCACCTTAAACCCAAACGGATCTCGCCAGTTGGGATCGAATTTTGGCTCTCCCTTGGCGTGGTGCGGCAAGAGTGGATTGGCAGGGTGCTTTTTCCATTGAATCATGTCGGCGTCAGCCGGCACGGCCGCACTCTGCACGAATGGCGTCTTGGCCGGCCAATCGAGCACTGCCGTATAGAAGAGGACCGGTTGTCCCTGCTTGTCGAAGGCCATCCCGCCCGACCAACAGGCGACTTCACCGTTCTCTTTCTCCGGCCAAACCGCAAACGGCAACTGCTCCCAATGGACCAGGTCGCGGCTGCGGGCGTGTCCCCAGCCGATGATTTTGCCAAACGTGGGACTGAATGGATGATGCTGATAGAAAACGTGGTAGTAACCGTTGAGGTAAAACGGCCCGTTGACGTCATTCATCCAGCCCGACTGGGGATAGAAGTGATACTTCGGCCGCCAGGAATCGTTGCCATTGGCCGCCGAGTGATGCGCCAGCGCTGCCATCGCCTGGTTCATCTGCGGATTGGGATAGGAGCGAATCTTCGACTGATCGCTCAGCGTGATTTGATCGACGTTCACATGCCCCCAACCGCTGCTGCTCTTGTCTACGATTTGGATTTGCGCCGTTTTCCCTTGCCAGGGAGTCAAGTCGATCGAAAACCAAAAGACGCTATTCCCTTCACCGCCGGGTACGGACTGCACTACCTTCCCATCCACCAACAGATTGAGACAGGTCTGCTCCAGCTGGTTGCCGCCGCCGATGAGAAAGTTCAGATACCGGCGATCGATCTTAAACTCCGGTGATGTAAGCGTGCCCACTGCCCCATCGCCACCGTTGGCCGGAGAGCTATAAACAGCCCCTTTGCCAAGATAGCCGGTCATATGTTGCGAGCGAAAAAAATCAGCCGGCATCGGCTTGTCGCCAAAAGCCGTGCCCGTGGTTTTCCAGTCGCCGTAAGTGTCCCCGTCAAAATCAGCCAGAAGCCGATCCGGTTGCTCAGCACTTGCCATGGATGAAACGCCCGACAACAGTAAGGAAGCAGCCAGGGCTGTCAATAAAATCCGCCTGATCATGTTGGTATCCTGGTGAAGATATTAACCACAGAGACACAGAGGCACGGAGAAAACAAAGAGATTTAAAGTTCTGCGCCAAAATCGCCGTCGTATTCTATTTTGATTCGATCACCCGCAACAGTTCGCCCCCTCCTTCTTCCAAGGGCACTTTGACGGTCGCTTTGTTGTCCTTGGCTTCCACGGTCAGCGGCTGCCATTTGCCCGTGGGTTTGTCCATCCGCTCAATCTTTACTCCGCCGTCGGTGAATGTCAGCGTCGCTTCGTGTGCTGCAAAGGCATCTCGGTTGGCCAACATCAGGAAACGGCTCTTGTCTGGATCGGCAAACTCGCCCAGGATCACATGCTCGCCGGAGGGGCGCACCCAGTGGTCGGCCGGGGCTTCCTTCGTTCCGCCGGGCAACGGCGCCGTGTGGAACACATCCACATTGCGGGCCTTCTCAAACACGGGCGAATAGGCCTTGATGGCCTGATTGAACTTGAGCGCCTCTTCACCGTGGTTGGTTCGCTTGGGTCTTCCCTGCTCGTCGCGGTTCTTGACATCGAACAGGCCAGCGCCGCCGGTGCGAAACCCGCGCACTCCATAGGCCAGCGCGGAGTAGATCGTCTCGCGCGTTTTGCGCACGTCTTCGGCCCGCGTCTCGGCGATCAGGCAGATCGGCACATGGCCGTTGGCGGCCGAAGCCTGCCGATAGGCCTCCAGAATTGCATAATGCATGTGCGGAGCGCGGCCGCCGTCCCAGTGATAGTGATAAAACTCCATGAGACGGCCACGGACAACATTGGGAAATTGCGGGATGCCCCCCATCAGGGCATACATCGTGAACACGGCCGGATGATGCGGATCGGCCCGCCAAGCGAGCTTCTCCTGACTCGCCCAAGCGCTCCATTGGCTCGGCGGAATCCGGTCCGACATGTAATAACAAAGCACCGTGTCGTCATTGACATACTTGGGCGGGATGATCGTCACTTCGTGCGGCCAGATGAACACGAACGCCTTCATCCCTTGCTTGCGCACCTGCTCAAGCTGATTCTCCGCACAGCCCGTGGCGCCGAAGCCGCATTCTTTGATGGCTTCCAGATATTTTTCATCATTGCCCCAACTGGCTCCGTGAAAAATGGAGACCACACCCGGCCACTTGGCCTGTTTCATTTTTTCGGTAACGCTCGGCTCGGGTTCCACCTTGCACAAATCGATTGGCGCACCCCCGTCGCGGATCGCGATCTTGCACACCCAATTCCCCACTGCACCCGGCGGCCCCATATACATCTCGACGTGATACTTGCCCGGCGGCAGTTCCGTCTTGGAGATGTTCGGCGGCACGCGGAACTTATGATTGGTCGAGCCAAAGCCGATTTCCTTGTCTTTGCCACCCTTGTCGATGGAACGGAGCTTCTTGAACTCCGCCGGATCGGCAATCAGGCAGAAGTCAAACGGCTTGTCTCCGGTCACTTCGAACACAAACTGATCGGTGTCGTCCACCGTATCGACGCCGGTCCCCTTGATTATCTTTACGCCCGGCTCCGAGATTTTGATCTTGGGTTCCGAGTTCGGCGCGACGGGGCCAAAATCTCCCTGCTTGGCCTCGTCATAAATGACGGTCTCGGCCGTGTCGGCGGCCAGGGCCGGGCAGACCAGAGCGAGAACCAGGACTAACGGAGATAAAAAGTTGGAAATGCTTGGATACGGCATCAGTAGGTTCCTCAATGAGTGCGGGAGGATGGCGGGGCTGCCCGATTGAACGTGGACGGCGGGTTAAAAAGAGGGCGGCGTGACCAGTCACTATTCGTCGCGGCCGGGACAAATCTAACGTCGGGCCAGTAGGTCTCCCGGCGCGCCAGCCTTTTTCTGGGCCGCATTAATTGGACCTTTGGGCGGTTATCGGAAGCGGAAGTCGAGCCGGTAGTTGTAGAGCCAGGGAATGCGCGGGTCGATCCCTTCGGCCAGGAGTTTGTCGGGAAGCCCCTCGT
>JAIOPX010000160.1 GCA_021413705.1 Planctomycetota bacterium
GCGCTCCATCCGGGCGTGCCACAGATTATGATGTTCTGATGCGAGATAAGGTGTAACTATGGCTGGCCCATCCATGATTGACCCCCGACACCCCATCGCCAAGCTGGCTCGTAAAGACGGCCGCTACCATGTGGACGCCTACGCGTTTGTGTTCGACGCGCTGGCCTACGCCCACAACGTGCTGGGCCTGGGCGCCGAGCGGACCACCGAACGACGGACCGCCAAGGTGGTCGATGAAGACGCGAGGCTCTCGGGGGGCGAAAGCGAACGGCACCTGACCGGCCAGGAATTGTGCGAAGCGATTCGCCTCTACTCGCTGGATCAATACGGCTATCTTGCCAAGTGCGTGTTGAACAATTGGGGCGTGCGGCGGACCAGCGACTTCGGCGAGATCGTGTTCAAGCTCATCGATGCCGGACAAATGAAGAAAACCCCCAACGATCGTCGCGAAGACTTTGACGACGTGTTCGACTTCGACGCGCAGCTCGTGCAAAGCTACCGCATCTCGCTGCCGGAGTGAGGCGGAATGAAGAAGGGGAAGACTCAGCAGAGGAAGCAACCGCGGCTACCTGCGCCCGTCGCACGAGAAAACGAGGTTGACGAGGATAGCGGCGAGTTTGTCTCCCAGCCGGCCAAGAAGCGACCGCTGCTGCTGGCAGTCTCCAGTTTGCTCATTCTTGCCTGGATCGCCTTTCTCGCGGTCATGGCCTTCCGGCATTGAGACGCGGGGACTGTCCCAATTTTTGGGAACCAAAAATGGGACTGCCCCCTTGGGATACCCCCTTCGAGTACCTTGAAGGGCGCGCGCCGGCGTGCGACAATGTTTCCTTGGCGGTCCCTGGCGGGCCGCGCCGCCACTCACGTCACGCGATCCGCTACTTTACAGGTATGCAAGCAATGAAGAGGCTCGTCCCGCTTGGTGACAAGGTTGTCGTCAAGCCGCTGGAGGCGGAGGAGAAAACGGCCGGTGGAATCGTGTTGCCCGATGCGGCGCGCGAGAAGCCGCGCCAAGGGCGCGTCCTGTCCGTCGGCGACGGACGCCTGATGCCCGATGGCACCCGGGCCAAGCACGAAGTGCGCGAAGGTGACCGCGTCATCTATTCCCAATATTCCGGGTCGGAAGTCAAGGTGGGAGAGGATGAGTTCCTCATCATGGGCGAAGACGATATCCTGGCCGTTGTGGGCTGACAGCATTTGCCGTAGCTGAAAGGCGAGCGGGGGGCGTAAGCCCCCTGTTCTTCCTGCACCGTTCGATGTCGATTCTGGAGAGCAAACGCTACCCCAACGGCCGGCTTCCGCCGGTCGCTCACACCGACCGCTCGCCAGGCGAGCGGGGGGCGTAAGCCCCCTGTTCTTTTGGCTGTCGCTTTTTTGTCGCTCGATGTCGGATTTTCCGCCACCATGGTATCCATCATGCTCCGCGTGATGCGGCCCTCACGCGGAGCGTGAGGAGTACTATCAATCCCGCTGAAATAATCCGCACTCTTTCGTCCGAAACGGCGTATAATTAGGCGGCCTTCCGTGCAGTGCTGGTTGCGATATGTCCCTATCTGTCTGCCCACCGCTTCTTCCAGGAGTTTGCCTCATCATGCCTCGCCTTGCACGCTATCTTGGTTGCGCTCTCGCCGTGGCGATTGCCTTTCATGTTTTCACGCTTCAGCACAATGCGCAAGCCGCTGACTCGATCGGCCCTGACGCCAAGCAATATCAGGAAACGATCAACAAGGCCATCCACTATCTGCAAGTCAAAGGCCAGGCCGAGGACGGATCGTACACCGCGAAGGCTGGCCCTGGCGTGACCGCGCTAGTCACCACGGGCTTACTCAAGAACGGTCGCAGCGTCGATGATCCGCAGGTGGCCAAGTCGCTGAAGTATCTCGAAGGCTTCGTCCAGAAGGACGGCGGCATCCATGCTCCCAACAGCATGTACAAGAACTACGAGACGTCGATCGCGCTGATGTGTTTTGCCGCCGCCAACAAAGAGGGTCGCTACGACAAGCTGCTTAAAGCGGCCGACGCCTATATCAAGGGCTTGCAGATGGACGATGGCGAAGGAAAGGATCCCTCGGACACGGCCTATGGCGGCGCGGGCTATGGGAAGCACAAGCGGCCCGACCTTTCGAATACGCAGGTTTTCCTGGACGCCCTGGTGGCGGCCGGCAATGGCCCCGATGATGCGGCCATCCAAAAGGCCAAGGTCTTCGTCTCGCGCTGCCAGAACTTGGAAACGCAGCACAATCAGACCCGGTGGGCGGCCAAGAACCCGGACGGCGGCTTCTATTACACGGCCGCGGCAGGTGGAGAGAGCCAGGCCAAGTGGCCGGAAGGCGAAAGCGAAGAAGCTCGCGGCCTGCGCAGCTACGGCTCGATGACCTACGCTGGACTCAAGAGCCTGATCTATGCCGGGCTGGGCCCCAGCGATCCCCGCGTGCAGGCGGCCACCAAGTGGCTGCGGAAGAACTACAGCGTGGAGCAAAATCCTGGCCTGGGCAAGGTCGGTTTGTACTACTACTACCACACGTTCGCCAAGACGCTCAGCGTGCTGGGTGAAGACAAGTTCGAGGATGCCAGCGGCGTGAAGCACGACTGGCGCAAGGAACTGGCCGAGAAACTTGCTGCGCAGCAAAACGCCGACGGCTCCTGGGTCAACGCGGCCGACCGCTGGCTGGAAGGCGACCCCAATCTGGTGACGGGCTACTCGCTGTTGGCGCTGTCGTACTGCCAACCGAAAGCGGCGAAGTAGGTCCAATTCAACCAGAGTGTCTTCCAGCGCGATCACTCCAGCAAGCTAGCCGGAATCGATCCCGAAATCCTCCGCCAGTTGATCTGGTAATGATCGCCGCAGTATTTGGAAGGTGGGCCTTGTCGGGTCGGCAATCCGTTTTGCGTGATAGCACGATGCCGCGAAGCAGTTTCCACTGTTATTTTTGCTGGCCTTGCCGCATGCGATTGAGACTATTACGGGCGGGTTCCAATCTGGGATTGAGGCGAAGCGCCTCCTCGAATTGTTTTCGTGCCAACTCGACATTGCCTTGTGCTTGGAGACAAGTACCCCACAGTAAATGGGCTTCAGCAAGGTTGGGCATAAGCCGCAGAGCTTCCTTGGCATGCGGCGCGGCCTCATCAAATCTTTGCATTCCGACGAGCGCCAAGCCCAAATAGAGGTGGGCTCTCGCATCGTTCGATTTGAGTCGTATCGACTCCTGGTAGTGCGAAATCGCATCAGTCATATTGCCGGTCGCCGCCAGTGCATTCCCCCAAAATAGTTGTGCCTCGGCAAGGTCTGGATTGATGGCGATAGCTGCCTGGTAGTGCTTCACGGCCTCCGAAAAACGTGACTTTCGCGCCAGCGCGTTGCCCCAACTCACCTGAGCTTCGGTAAAATCAGGTTTCATTCTTATGGCCTCCTGATAGTGACCGATTGCCTCGTCATAGCGCCCCAAAGCGATCAGGGCGTTAGCCCAATGCTTGTGCGCTTCGGCATTTGATGTTTCGAGCGTAACCACGCGGAAGTGAGATATCGCGTCCCGGGGACGTCCCAGAGCGAGAAGTGCCTGTCCCAAGGTTAAATGCGCCTGTTCCAGCGCCGGATTAAGTTCAAGCGCCCTACGACTTTGCTGGGCCGCTTCTGAGAACTTGCCCAGCGCCAATAAGCAATTCCCGATGTTGTGGCGCGCCTTGGCATCATTCGGTTTCAGATGCAGCGCCTTTTCGTAGTGTTCAACTGCTTCCGCGTATTCACCTCGCTCCGCCAGTACCGCCCCAAGTCGAAGTTGCCCGTCAGCGCTCCCGGGGACCACATCAGCTACGGCGCGCTTTTGTTCGAGCCGCTGAATGGGATCCGCATGGAGGTTAGCCACAATCAACCAGCAGGCGGGAACCACAAAGATACTCCACTTGAGCCCGTGGACAAACCAAGACGGAGTCATTCCTTTCAATGGTGACCTGCTCTGAACACCCAGGGCTTCGCCGGTACTTGACTCACGAATTTTCCAGATGAAACCGTCATAGTAAAAGTGCAGCAATCCGGAGGCCGCAGCTACCCCGTAGAGTACAATCGGTGCTGTTTCACTGGCGCTCAGCCAACGATCAACCCACGCCAAGGATCCGTACAGGAATACCAGTGCTAGGTAAACGGCCATGAGAATGGCACTTGGCCGGAAGAGAAACCTGGTAAAAGCTCCTACCGGCCGTCCCTTGTCAACTCGCGTGCGGTTAAATATCCAAACGATGGACAGGTACTGCACATCGTGGAAGATTTCGAAGGCCGCCACACCCAGAATCGCCGGATTAATGTACACCATCGCATACCACCAGAACGCGCATCCTGTGGCCATCACAATGAGTTTCTGATAGCTGCAGGGGGATCCGCGTCGCCACATGTAGATTGTGTAAATTGTGAATATAGCCGTGATGACAATTGCAGAAAAACCCCAGCCGGCGCGGATAAAACTCATTGCATCCGCCGAAAGGTATGGCATTCCGGCGGAATAAGCAGCATCGAGCGTCTGACCCACTTTTTCTGGCGAATGGAGGAAACCTCCCACAAACCAAGTCGCACAAGTTGCTAAATCCAGACGCGCTCTCCATCGACTAGTCGCTCCTGCCTTCGCGTCGTAGATACGCATGAATCCGTATAACTGCGCAAGACCATGCCAGAAACCCCAGAGTAGCACCAGGACTTGAAGAGTGTCTAGATTGATGCGCCCCAGCAATCCACAGAACAACAACAGAAATACTGGCGCGACAATAAAGCGTACACGATAGCGTCGAAACAGTTCGCGATCTCCGTAAGCTCGCAACAATCCTGGTAAGTGGTGGCCCTGTGCACCAATACTAGCGACAAACAGGCCGATGCCTTCAGCGGAAAATCGAAATTGCGCGAGCGCCAGCGCGGGCACAATCAGCAGCGGAGTTCCGATAAAAAGGACCGAGTCCTTCCAAAAATCCAGAATCCAGTGGCTTGGCAGCGGCGAGCGGCCCGTATCAGTTCGAGAGCGATTTTTTGCCATCACTAACCCCGCGCCGATTTCGGTTGCTCCGCGTTCCAAACTGAAAGGGCTCAAGAAAACTTTCAAAGGCACATTCGTAGCGACGATGCCCGGAGTTTACGGCAACCGCGCTGAGGAACAAACGTGGAGATTTGGAAAAAATTGATCAACCCGTGCAGCGCGTGGGGATCGCTACAGTTGAAAGATTCATCGGCAAGTAGCGTGACGACTTCCCGGACCGGGAAATCATGGATGCCCTCGAGTAGGCCAAGTTCCTCAACGAGTACTGGCGGGAAATAAAGTGGCCATGCCGTACAGCGCCTTGAGGAAAGAATCCAACCCCCCACTCGCGACCGCCGGCGTCTGACTGCGGACCAGTCAGACGCCGGCAGCGCTAGCAATCCTAAAATAACATTGTGGAATTATCCGTGGGAGCGGGTCAAACTTCGCCGACGACGACCCCAAACGGCAAATGCCAAACCCACCAACCCGACCAGCCCCAAAACGAATGTACTCGGTTCGGGAACGGGGGGCAGATCTGCGCCGACAATCTGGAAGCCTGCAACATTATACCAGTTGAAGGTACCACCCCCAGCACTGGAGCCAGCCATTAGGGTGTAGACGGCGGTATCCGCCGACTTGCCGGTAAACACGTTGTAATTCCCGCCGAGAGTGTAAGCGCCGTTAAAATTGCTATTATTGGCGACCGAGAAAGTCTTCGTATCGGTAATCGAGGCCGGAAGGGTGTTCAGCGCGGGGTCGTTGGTACGTGCCGACGTGTAGACGCCAGCGGTATTGCTCTCGTAAAGTCCGCCTGGAGCAACACCTCCTCCCTGGGGAAAGGCGAAAGTGTAACTTGTGTCGGCCACGTAGAAGTAGACGTCGTAACCGAGTGGAAAGGCAGCCGACAGTCCCTGCAGCAGCACCTGCGTGGCCTCATTATTGCCAAAACCGCCGTGGACGGAACGGGTTCCCTGTGCCCACAACTTTGCATCGCCAGCCGTGGCACCACCACCGGGAGCGTTGTTAGTACCGTTGAAGCCCTGCCAAGTCCGGAGCGTCACGCTCGTGGCAGCCCCGGTGCTGTCGTTGAGCGTCAACCCAATAATCTCACTGCCGCTCGATAAATTGTTCCAATTGATCGCGGGGACGAAACCAGCGGCGACTCCCGCGCCGATGGGATTGCCACCGTCGTCGAAATTGACACTGATCGTCTTGGCATTGACGGTCGCACCACTTCCGAACGAAGTGAGAAGCACGAGCCCTAAGACTACCCATCTTCGAATCGATTTGCGGATCATTATTGCCTACCTCATAAAAAAAGTTTCGAGATGTTACTCGGCGCTCGGAGTTGAGCGCCGAACAGGGTACGATCGGTTTGCCTCTTCACGTTCCGCTGTTGCGCATCTGAAATTGACGAGAGAAATTGTTGCGTCTAATGGCTCCTTGAACTCAGTCGTTAGTGGATTGAAATATGTACGATCAAAATAAAAATGACTTCCAGCAAGCTCCACGTCGAGTCGCGCTTGGCGACTGTCCATGGAGAACCCTGGAAGTCATTTTGAGACGTTGGTTCCTGAAAATGAGAGTTTTGGGTTTATGTCATTAGCAGCAGCAAAACGCGGAATTGTTCCCTGACTTTTCTTAACATATCCATCGCGGCAGTAGATTGCAACAAATTTTCCGATTTTTTTATCTCTCGTCGCGGGGATCGCTATGTTAACACAAAATGAAATTATTTCCTGACAGGGCTGCAATCAGGCACAAACATCCCTCTCAGGGGTGGGTGTTCTTCTGTCAGTGGTAAGCCAGCCGAACACTGATCTTATGGGGGGAGTCTGCGAAGTAGCGAACGAGCTCGGCTCGGGAACGGGTGCTTCGGCGCCAGTGAGGGGCTGACCAGCGGTCTTCAACTTCCATGTACTTCTGCGGCCGTGTCTGCGGCCTGGTCGGGCATTAACTACTACCTAGCCATCTCAGGTGCAGCTCGCTCCGCCCCACAACACAGTGGATGCTGATGTGTGGATGCATGGATGCGTTCCCGACTAGTTCCACCCTAGTTTGGGTGGTTATGACAGGAGCGCCGAACACGCTATCATCGGCCCGTGCGGTGGCTGCTCGCTCTGCGTATGGATTGCCGCCGCGCAGGAACATCAATCTTGTCTGGGCTGCCCAATGTTGGGTCATGCCAGGCTTCCTAAGCCGTGCCCAGACCCACACCACAGATGTGTTTACCCCACGGAGATGACTGCCATGCTTCGTCGAATGCTCAGTTCGTTCTTAGTCCTGGTTACTTTCCTCTTGCTGACGGCCGATCAGGCCCACGCGCGGCGCGGGCGAGGAGGGGGCGGCGGGAACTCTTCGTCCAGCGGCGGAATGCTCGAAATCGCTCCTTCTTCGGATGGAGGGTCGGCTAATATTCGCGCGCTGGAGGTTTATTACAACTACAACCGGGCCAATGACCAGAAAGTTGCTTTCACGGATAAAGCTCGCGTGTTTCTGGCCGTCAGAGACCAGCAGATACTCAGCACCCAGGGGTCGCTGGTGGCCGAGGTGAGGATTGCCGACTTAAGCAACTATGGACATCCTCAGGTGCGATACTTTCCCGTGTCGCTCGATAGCGCGCCGGACGGCAACTACACCTATGGCTCCTTCGATGTGACCAGCGAAAGCGAAAAACAACCGCTGCTCCAGCCGGCCAAGGTATATCGCATGTTCGTCACCCTGCACCGCAAGGGGGAGAAGCAGGGACCGGAAACCGCACTGGGCCGGATCGCCTCGCCTTACTATGTGGCCACCGCCGGCGACAGCCGCGTGGATCGCGCTCGCCAGCAAATTGTGATGCGCACGTTCCGCGAGTTCTACTACCGCAAGCAGGGCTGGAACAGCGGCGAGAACTATTCCATGGACTGTCATGCCTACTACATGTGGGCGACCGGGTTTTGCACCGTGGGGGCGCAGAACGAGCGGACCCAGTTGGAACGGCTGTTTGGGAGTGACGTTCCCTACAACAGCGGCAGCCAGATTCCACAACTTGGCACGGCCGGTCCGATCCACGGAGACTATGTCCGCAAACCAGGGCACAGCTTCATGCTCCTGGCC
The DNA here is from genome assembly GCA_021413705.1 of Planctomycetota bacterium. Classification (GTDB taxonomy): domain Bacteria; phylum Planctomycetota; class Planctomycetia; order Pirellulales; family UBA7805; genus JAIOPX01. Next base: position 8,094 of record JAIOPX010000160.1, read on the forward strand.
TACGATCCCCAATTGCGGCACGTCTGGACCATGGAGGGGAACTTCAACAGCACGGTTGAAGTGGCGATCCGCTCCGTCAGTTCCGACTGGACGGTGGGACATTTGCGAGATGAACACATCCGAAAGGGGATGTTTCCGAGGCTGCGCGGCCTGGTTCAAGGGAAGATGGCTGGCAGGTAAAATTCTTTGCGCATCCCCCAGAAGGGGATATTGCCAAAGCGTGGCGCCTGTCTAATAATGAAAACTGTCGGGGATGGTTCGCCATTCCTGGCCCGCCCTTCACCAGGTTCTGCCCCACCTGTGAAGGGCTCTTTTTTGCGCTGATGGCCACTCTGCTGATGGCCAGACTGGCGAGCCACTGGGCGTCAGCCCGGGACGAGAGTGGTGGCGGCGGCAGTTAAACTCCGACGGCTTTTTTCACACCGACGTACGACAAATGGGCTTCCAGGCAGGTGTGTCTGAAGGTCTCCGGGCGTGAGACGCCGACGAGGCGGAAGGTTTCCACGCTGCCGAGGCGAAAGATCAGGTCGCCGGCTGGATACCACTCTTGCCCTGGCAGGACCACGACGTCGATGGCATTGAACTTGTCGAGGGAAACGGCCCGCTCCTCGACATACCTGCCGCTGAAGTTGAGCTTCTGCCGTTCGATCAGAACGCGGCGGTTCGTCAGCCGGTAGCGGCGGGCTACGCCCGGCATCAAGCCGCCGAAGAACATGGCCACGGCCAGCGGAATGGACATCAGCGCGAACATGTTTCCGAGCGTGAAGATCGGCCCAATGCCGACGCGGATGCCGCACAGCCGACCGAGCACGCGCCCCGGCGTGATGGCCGCCAGGGTGGGCCAGACGGTCATGATCGTTACTTCACTGAGCGTCGATGGGGCGACGCCGGAGATGGCTTGTTTCATTTTCGAAGATCTCAGTACCGTGCAAAAGTCGGAAAACATCAGCCGGCACGCCGACCATCGTTGCGCGACGGTGCCCGCGTCCGGTTTCATGCGGGAAGTCGGCACCGAACCGGGGGCTAGCGCCCTGCGGCTGATCGAAATCGCCATTTTCCGAAAGAGCCTAAGTTACCAAAGGAACTTCCTGGACGCCAGGGTTCTCCAGCACCTTGATAACGATGAAAGTCACGTCGTCCACCTGCCTTGCGGAGCCGCGAAAAGCGGCCAGGCGATCGACGATAGTTTGCGATACTTCGGCTGCGGAACCGGCGGCCGTTTGCCGCATCACTTCATGCAAGCGTTCCTTGCCAAAGAGTTCGCCACTGGCATTGGGGCACTCCCAGACGCCGTCGGTGCCGATGAACACAACCTGACCGGCGCGCAATGGACCATAGTGATGTTCTTCATACTCGGCATCGTCGGTCACGCCCAGCGGCAGGTCGCCAGCATCGGTTTCCTGAAACGCATCCGTCGTCGGATCGAAAATGATGGCCGGATCGTGACCCGCGCTGACGAAGCGGAACGAACCGTTGCGACCGTTGATGGCCGAAAGATGCATGGTCATGAAGCGAGTTCCCTCCAAGTCGGAGGCCAACAGGCCGTTAAGGCGCTTCATCAATTCGGCCAGACTGCCGCTGGTGCCGGCGCGATCGCGGAGCACTGCCCTGGCGCCGGCCCGGCGATATCGAGTTGCCTAACGGCTGGGGGTTGCTGCGGCAACAAGCGCTGCTGCACCTCCATCGCAATATCCAGCGAATGCCGCAGCCGCATCCGATCGCGCAGGTCGAAGATCATCTGGTTCAGGGCGTGCGAGAGTTGCTGAAACTCTGATCCGCCGCGGAAGTCAGCCTGGGCGTCGAGATCGCCGGCGCCAATGCGGCGCATGAACTCCACCAACGAAAGCACCGGGCCGGAAACACGGCGGGCCATGAACACCGCCAGCAGACCGGCCACGATGACTGCGGCGATGGCCACCAGCAGCGCCAGCCGCTGGCTGCGCCAAACACCGCTGAGGAAGTCATCCTGCGGCGCCACGGCTCCGACGACCCACATCTGATCATCACCGACTTTGAACATGGTGGTCGAGCCGAAATAGTCCTTGCCATCCACACCAAACGTAAAGAAATGAAACGGATCGCCCGGTTGTTTTCGCAGGTCGGCGGCGCTGGTTTTGCTGCGCAAAGCATCGAGCAGCTCGTCGTGCGCGTCCGCCAGCGTCAGAAATTTGCCTTTGCCTCGATGGCCGGTCGTTTGCTTCAAGCGACCCGTCGGATCGGCCAGGAGGACGTCGGCCTTGGACTCTTCGTGATAAGTGAACAGGAACACCCGCCCGTTTTCTCCCACTGACAGTTTGCTGACAAAGTCCGACAAGGCGATCAAGTCGAAATCGACGCTCAACACGCCCAACAGCGCGCCCGTCTTGTCGTAGACCGGCGCGGCGCAGGAAATGCCTGGAATTCCCTGCTCGTAAAAAATGTAGGGAGCCGTCCAGGTCACCTTGCCTGTTCTCCGAGCCGCTTCGTAATACGGCCGCCGGCGCGGATCATACTTGGTGTCGTGCTCTTTTCTCACCAACACGGGCAGGCCTTCCTTGGAAGCGTCGTGTTCCACCATATCCGTGATGCCACCTACGATTCGGCTTTGGTTGATCAACAATTTGTCGGCGGACGGCCTGAAGGCGCCGGTGAACGTGCCGTGCCGATCGCCATAGCTGACCCAACTGACGCCTCGATTGGCCTTGAGGAAGGCCAGCAGTTGCGGCGCAAGCTTGTCCGAATCATCGAGTTGAAGCCCGTCGTCGGTCAGTTCGCGCAGAGACTCAACCACCGGCGCCGCCCGCATGACAAACGCCTGCGTGTTCTCGACGGTGCGGCCGCTCACTTCGCGAAACAGCGACTGGGCGAGTCCTTCCGTGCTGGCCCGCGCGCTGCGATAGGCCAGCCAGGTGACGGTCATTCCAGTCAGCACGACCAGCGAACACACACCCAGCAGGAGTCGAGTACGGTAGCTCATGCACCTAGGATAGCAAAGCAACCGGGCGCGGTGAGAGTAGTCGAGCGGCTATTTCTGCGCCTTCGCGGGCGCCACCTGAATGACCACCTTCTGGATCTTGCCGGTGAACTTGTTGTCCCCCTGCTTGTAGTCGGGGGAAACATTGGTTTCGCCATCCTCACCCACGTCGGCTCCCTCATCCGCGGAGAAGGCGAACGGCTGGGTTTTGGGAATCTGACCTTCCGCTGCCTTTTTGCCGTCGATCGTCAGGATGGATTTGCCCCCGGTGCCCGGCTTCGCCTCGTCGGGAATGAACTCGTAGACGATCGTGTGCTTGCCAGGGCTCAGAGGTTCGGGCGCGGCAACATTGGTGCGCTCCAGGGCAAACCAGTTGTACTCGTGATGTACCTTTCCTGCTTTCAGATACAGGGTCCAACCACCAAAGTAGCCGGCCTGAGCAATGATCACTCCGTTGGCGTTGGCGTCCGGCACGTTGATCTCGGCGGTGATCGTGTGGTGTACGCCTTTCACGTTGATGAACGCGTTTTCCATCATGCCTGTCATGCCGTCGTAGACCGTCAACGATTTCCGGTCACCGATGAGATCGGGCCGGCCAGCTATCGAAGGGTTGAATCGCTCGGAGCGGCGGTCGTCGATCGGCAGCACATGGTTCTTGATGGCCTCCTTCAAGAAAAGTTCCTGCAACTCCTTGAGCTTTGCAGGCTCCTTGGCAGCGAGGTTATCAGCCTGGCTGAAATCCTGATCCACGTTGTAGAGTTCCCACACGTCTTCGGAGATCGGCGGGTTCTTCACCATCAGCCAGGGTATCGAGTGCCGCGTGCAGGCGACCCAGCCATCGTGGTAGATGCCGCGGTTGCCGAACATCTCGAAGTACTGCGTGGTGCGGCGGTCTTTGGCTTTGGCGTCGTCCACCGTGTAGAGCATCGAGATGCCGTCCATGGGGCGTTGTGTGATGCCGTTGACCGTCTTGGGTTCGGGAAGCTTGGTTCCTTCCAGCACGGTCGGGGCCACGTCGATCACATGGTGAAACTGGCTGCGGGTCTCCCCTTTGGATTTGATTCCGTTGGGCCAGTGAAAAACCATGCCGTTGCGCGTGCCGCCAAAGTGGCTGGCCACTTGCTTAGTCCACTGGAACGGGGTGTTGCCTGCCCAGGCCCAGCCGATGGCAAAGTGCGGGAAGGTGTTCGGGCCCCCCCACTCGTCGATGTGAGCCATCATCTGGTCTGCTTTGCCGACGATGCCGTTAAGCTCCATCATCTCGTTGTAGGTTCCTTCCGGTCCCCCTTCGGCACTGGAGCCGTTGTCGCCAACGATGTAGAAGAACATGGTGTTATCCAGTTCGCCGATCGATTCGAGTTGTTCCACCAGGCGGCCGACTTCGTGGTCGGTATGTTCGGCGAAACCGGCGAATGTTTCCATCTGACGCTCGAAGAGTCGCTTCTGATCGGCGCTCATGCCTTCCCAGCCGGGTATCTCCGCCGGGCGGGCCGTGAGCTTGGCGTCGGCGGGAATCACGCCCAGTTGCTTCTGGCGGGCGAAGGTTTCTTCGCGCAGTTTGTCCCAGCCGCCGGCAAATTGTCCTTTGTACTTTTCGATCCACTCCTTGGGCGCGTGGTGCGGGGCGTGCGTGGCGCCCGTGGCGAAGTACATGTAGAACGGCTTGTCGGGCGTCAGCGCCTGCTGCGCGCTGACCCACTTGATCGCCTGGTCGGTCATGTCGGTGGTGAAGTGGTAGTTCGGCGTATGCGGCGTTGGAACGCGGATGCTGCCATCAAAAATGCCGGGCGCCCACTGGTTCGTCTCGCCCCCGATGAAACCGTAGAACTTGTCGAACCCGGAACGTGTCGGCCAGCGATCGAAGGGTCCAGAAATGGATACCTCCCACGGCGCGGTCTCGTGATACTTGCCAAAAGCCGCGGTGCTGAAGCCGTTGAGACGGAGGATTTCGGCCAGAGGGGTCACGGCTTCGGGGCGTACGCCGGTGTTGCCGGGGAAACCGGTGGCCAACTCCATGATGGCTCCGGCGTTGTTGACGTGATGATTGCGGCCGGTGAGCAAGGCCACGCGCGTTGGGCTGCAGAGCGCGGTGGTGTGGAAGCGATTGTATTTCAGTCCGTTGGCCGCCAGTTTCTCCAGCGTGGGCATGCGAATCGGCCCGCCGAAGGCACTGCTGTGGCCAAAGCCGATGTCGTCGATCAACACGATCACCACGTTCGGCGCACCCTTGGGGGGCTTCACCTCGAACCGTGGCGGAGCCTTGGCATTGCGGGCATCAAGGACCGTGATCGGAGCAACCTTGGGTTCTGGAATCGGCAGGACCGTTCGGTCCAGAGCATCCGACGAGGTGCTGCTCACGGCAGGCTCGCTATCTGCTTTCCCGCTGGGGGTTTCGGCAACCAACTTTGGCGTGGAGGGCGTTTCGCATCCCGACAGAAGTGCGACCAGGGAAGCTGCAACCAGCAGACTTTGCATCCATGTTGTTTTCATTATTGTGTCCGTTCGGAAGGTGGAAACTCAACTACCGCTCTTGGCCTTGGCTTCTTCCGGCGGGGGCAGCCGCACCAGCATGTATTCCTGCGTGCGGTCATTGCCGAAATGCACCAGTACCGACGTTTCATCCTTGGTCAGGTTGTAAATGCCGGTCTCGGCTATCGTATCTTTGTTGTCGCCGGCAAACCAACTGGCACGCTGGGTCTTGGGATCGACGGCGCCCTGGAGCGGCTTGCTCTTTTTGGTCACGGTGTTGAACATCGTGCCGCTGAGGACTCCCTGCTTGTTGACCGCCAGTTGCATGACGAACGTCGGCGACGTTTCGTCCTTGCTGGTCGAAACGGCAAAGACACCCAAGGGGAGCCATTGCTCTTCTTGGTTGTCATTGGCCGCCGGCTGCGCAAGTTGCGCTGCGCCGCTTTCGGCCAACTGCTGCGCCTGTTCGGTGTAGGCGACCGAGGAACCTACATCCTGACCGTTGTAATAGACATTGTCATCCTCGTAGTAGACGTTGCCGCCGGTGCCGTAGTCGTAGTACATCGGCTCGCCCCAGCCGCTGCCGGCCCACCAACCAGTCAAGCCGCCGACCGTGGCTGCTGTCCACCAGCCGTAGGCATAGTTGTGGTTGCAGTTCCAGAATCCGTGATTGATGCCAGGGTAGTTATCACGCCAACCCGGGCGGTTGAAGTCGTTGTGGAAATCATTCCAGAAATCATTGCCATGGTTGCCCCAGTTGTTGCGGATGCCGTTGCCCCAATCGCGCCGGTCGGCCATGCGATCGCGAGCATTGTCGGGCAGCCGGCTGTTGAATGCAGGGCGGTTGGGGCGTTGCTCGGGGCGCAATCCGCCATCGGGACGCAAGCCGCCATCAGGCCTCAGCCCACCACCGTCTGGTCTCAAACCTCCGCCGTCAGGGCGCAAGCCGCCTCCGCCATCAGGCCGTAATCCTCCGCCGCCATCCGGCCTCAAGCCGCCACCGCCATCAGGCCGCAGACCACCTCCCCCATCGGGACGCAGACCACCGCCACCATCCGGTCGCAATCCTCCGCCACCATCGGGCCGCCATTGCTCTCCACCACCACCTTGGCCGGGGCGAACTCCGGGCCGTCCTTCGCCGCCGGGGCCGGGCAAATCCAAGAAGCCCGCCAAATCATTGGCGCTGGGACGGCCACCCGGTCGTTGCATGCCTCCCCCTGGGCGTGCTCCACCGCCGCCAAAGTCGGGGCGCTGCCCACCGCCACCACCTCCCGGACGTTGTCCCCCACCCGCGATGTTGCCAGGGCGTCCTCCGCCCCCTGCTCCAGGTCGCGAGGGCTGGCTCGGACGGCTGGGTGCCGGTCGGGTCGAGGGTCGAGAGGCTTGCGAGGGCCGAGAGGCCGGGCGCGGCTGGGGTTTGGGCCGGCTCATGGTCGGCCCTCGATTTCCCGAGGGACGGGAAGCCGGACGCGGAGCTGGGCGCGCAGCCGGACGCGCACCTCCTCCACCGCGTGCTCCGCCACCCCCTCCTCCCCGAGCGCCCCCTCCACCCCCTATGCCTCGGGAAAATGCCGTGTCCGCCAGCGTCAGGCAGACCAAAGCCACAGTCGCCAACAACAATGAGGTTCTGCTGTTCATGGTATTACTGATCCTGTTGCGAAGCGGTGTTGTCGGGTTCGGTGGCGGCGGGTCCGCTGTCACTGTCAGACGCATCGGCGTCTTCGCGGACAACATTGACTTCCTCGATGTTGGGAAGCATCTCGCCGTCTACATGCCGGGCGGTCGAACTCCAGGCCAGATGATTGTCGTCGATCTTGCGAATGGTGTTGATGGCCGTGCCGCGCTTGCCGTCGGGCAACGTGCTATTGGTGCGAATGACAAACCGGTCGCCGTCCTGCTCCCACATTCCTTCGGCGAAACCGCCGTCGGAGTCGAAAGCCCAGGAGCGGATCCGTTTTTCGGCCGGATCCCAGGCAATGACCTGCATCCCACGCATCTCGATTTTGTCGGCGATTTGCACCGAAAACGCATGAATCAGGAACGCGTGATTCACGCTCCAGTGATAGGTGGAGTGGATGGTGGCGTCGTCATCGCTGTCGTTCCACTCGCCGACGAGCCACTCGAGCGCCTTGAGATGCTCGGCCGCTCCGGCTGGCGGCGGCACGACGGTCTCGCGAATGCTGTCGATCAGCCACTTGCCGTCGTGCTTCACGTTCACAGCGGTGTAATTGGATTGCTCCGGTTCGTCATCGTCGCCGACGACCGTAGCCAATCCGTCTTCGACGGCCACCGAAGGAGTGACAAAGCGAATGGACTGAATGTCAACGCTCAACTTGGCCGGACCTTGCTTCTTGAACATCGTGGTCAGAGCGGTCTGGATCGCTTCGCGCCCTTCGAAGCGCTTGCCCGTGTCGCGATTGACGTAGACCGCCTTCGGCGCCCAGAGCGAGGCCAGCGCCTTGGCGTCCCGCGCGTTGAACGCTTTGACATAAAGTTGAGCGTTGTCGCGAATCGCTTTTTCGTCGGCGGACGGCGACTCGGCGGCGCGGAGCGTAGCGCCGATCGGCACCAGCGCTATCATCGCCAGGAAAAATCTCACAAGACGCATGGGAACCTCCACAAGTGCAGTGTTGTCTATCGTGTGTGGAGGTCCGTCTCCCCGAGTGGTATTCGTGATTTGACGACGGAATCCACGGGCCGTCGAAGATGGGCTCTATTATCGACGGAAATCTGGCCGTGTCCAGTGTTCTGGAAAATCCGAATCGAAGTCCCTTGCCGACGGAGCGGAAGCCCGTACCCAATAGACAATCATGGCTCAGAGCCATCCTTGCCCTGGCCTTCGAGGATGCCACAATTCCTGGGGATGCCAGAACAATCTGAGACTACCAACAACTCAGGAGGGCTTAAATATGATCCGTTGGAAGCGAGTCTACAAACATCTGACTGACAGGTTCGATGCCATGGCCGGTTGGGCGGTCGCACGGATGGGCTCCGCGACGGCCTTTGCCCTGGCCTTGGCGCTGGTGTTCGTTTGGGCGCTTACCGGGCCGCTGTTCGAGTTCTCGCAAGTCTGGCAACTGGTGATCAACACGGGCACGACGATCATCACTTTCTTGATGGTCTTTCTGTTGCAGCACTCGCAAAACAAAGACTCGCACGCCGTCCATGCCAAGCTCAACGAATTGCTGGCCGCCACCGAGGGGGCGAGCAACCGCTTGATCGATCTGGAGGAACTGACCGAGGAAGAGATTCTGCACGTTCAAGAGCGCTTCCGCCGGTTGTTCGTCGAGGCCAAGCAATTGCGCCCCGGGCAGAAGACTTCGGTGGGTGAGGAAGAGACGACTCTGAAAGAGTAGGGATGGCAAATCCCCAGTGGTTGCCAGGAGACCAGCGTGGTCATGACATGATCGACGCAGCGGTTGTTTTCCGTCTTTCTCTTGAAAAAGCTGCTCCACGCTGCAATTTTGTGTGCTGGCACACCGTTTGCTTTTACGTAACTCCTGTGCGATGTCTGGTGCATGGCACACTGCGATGACTACGGACGATGATCGTAGGCAGGTTCAGGAGCGAGCAAACTTTCACCGTTGAGTCTTCACGAGAAAGTAAAGGTGCCATGTGGGAATTGGAACCATCCTGTTGATCATCCTGGTCTTGTTGCTGTTGGGGGTGATACCCGCTTGGCCGCATAGTCGCAATTGGGGCTATGGTCCGAGTGGCGGTTTGGGGCTGATCGTAGTTGTTTTGTTGATTCTGGTTCTGTTGCGAGTCATCTAAACGATTTGCAACGCATCCCTATAACCATTCTGAATGAGAGGTGTGCCATGTTAGGTTGGGCTTTGACATTTCTGATTATTGCGTTGATTGCGGCAGTCCTTGGTTTTGGCGGGTTGGCCGCCGGCGCTGCGACCATTGCAAAAGTGTTGTTTGTCGTTTTTCTGGTGCTATTCCTCGTTAGTCTGGTGGCCGGTGTGCGACGCCCCATAGGTTAGGGCTTGCAAATAACGAGCGCTCGCCAGTTGATTACGAACAAAAGAATAGTTGTGCGAACTTTTGAACAGGAGTATGAGACCATGAGTGTTTATAAATGTTTTGCCCCGTTGGCGTTGTTGATTGGAGCCGGATTCCTAACGGGTTGCGGTCAATCCGTAACTCAGAAGGATGTCAATGAAGAGCGTCGGGAAGCGGCCAAAGTGGAAGCCGATGCTCAGAAGAAAACGCAAGAAGTCCGGCATGAAGTCCGCAAGGAGGTCACCGATATTGATCAGGACCGTCGCGACAAGGTGGCGGAACTGCGCACGGAGATCCAGACCAATCCAGACGCCAATGCTCCGAAGCTGCAGGCCAAGATCGCCGAAACCAATCGCGAAGCGGACAGGAAGATTGCCGACATCCGCGAAAAGGCCGGTGAGAAGACCAACGAGCTGCGCGATGCCGTGATCGAGAAGAAGCAGGAAGCGCAGGAGACTGCGGTGAAATACGAGTCTCAGGAGCAACAGAAGCAATATGTCGAAGCACGGCAGAAGGCTCTGGAGCAATACGACGCCAATATCGCGACTCTGAAAAAGAACCGCGACAATCTGGCCGGAGACGCCCGAGATCGATTCGATCAACGGATGAAGGCGCTGGACGACAAGCGCGATAAGGCCAACAAGGCTCTTTCCGATCTGAAGGGCGCCAAGCCCGAGGATTGGAAGACCTTCCACGATGAAGTGCAGCGGGCCTTCACGGAGTTAAACACTGCGTATGAAGCGGCCGGTCGGTAAACGTGGCTTCTTGGATGCAAGTGCGGCGAGGAAGACGGTGCCCCCAGCGGTTTTGTCCAGACAACGGATGAACCGCCTTGGGGGTTTCGTCGCTGTGTGAATTGCGTTCAGCCCCAGCAGGAATGCCAGCGTTGCTGGTTCTTTCCAACGACTGCGTCGATTGAGTCGCCTGCCCGCCTGCGGTAGCATAGCAAATGAGAGCTACGGATCCGCCCCACCGAAATATCTTCCGCGCATTGTGATTGAATGAACTCCTCGAGAAGCCAATTCTTCCTGCGCTATGGGCTCGCACTGACGAGCGTGGCCCTGGCTACGTGGACGCGGTGGTTGCTCGATCCAGCCCTGGGCGATAGCGTAGCGTTTGTCACTTACTTCGCCGCCATCGCGGTCACGGCCTATTTTGGCGGGTTCGGCCCCACGGTGCTGACCATCGCTCTGAGCGCCGGCATCGCGGATTACCTGTTCATCGTCCCCCGAGGCTCCTTGATTCCCCAGCGAATCGAGACTTGGGCCTCCGTGGGATTGTTTTGCTTTGTAGGGGCACTCATGGCAATTTCCAGCGAGCTGATGTCGCGCGCGCGCCGCAGCGCCCAAGAGAGCAGCGACCGTCAGCGCAGCCAGCAGGAGCGGTTCCATATTGCGTTGGCCAGCATCGGCGAAGGGGTGATCGTTACCGATGCCGCCGCGAAGGTCACTTTCCTCAATTCAGTCGCGGAGCAGTTGACCGGTTGTGACTTTGCCGCAGCGCAGGGTTTGTCTGTGGAAACCGTGGTCCGGGTTCTCGACGAAGTTACCCGGGAGCCGGTGGAAAACCCCGTGTTGCAGGCGCTGCGTGAAGGCAAGACCACCAACCCGGCCGGGCATTCCGTCCTGCTGGCTCGTGACGGTAAGGAGCGAGGGGTCGAACAGATCGCCGCTCCGATACGTGACGCGCACGGGGAGATATCTGGCGTCATCCTGGTTTTCAGAGACGTTTCCCACACCCGGCGTTGGAATATCGAACGGGGTCGGCTGGCGGCGCTGTTGGCTTCTTCGGACGACGCCATCATCGGGCTGTCGACCCGGGGCGCGGTGGTCTCTTGGAATCTGGGGGCCGAGCGGCTCTATGGATACACCGCCGAGGAAATCATCGGTCAACGGCTTGCCCCGTTAATCGTGCCGCCGGATCACGCGGCGGAGAACAACGACCTGATGCAACGCGTTGCACGGGGGGAGCGAGTGGATGTGCTGGAGACGGTCCGCACGAACAAAGCGGGGCGAAGGCTCGACATTTCGAAACGCATATCACCCATTCTGGATTCCGCCGGGGAGATTGTGGGCATCTCGACGATCGACCGGGATATTAGCCAACGCCGAGCCGCCGAGCGGCGTCGCAACGCCCGGCTGGCGGTAACTCAGATCGTCGCTCAAGAGCAGAAATTGGAGGTCGCCGGACCGCGGATTCTCGAGGCGGTTTGCCGTGCATTGCAATGGGACGGCGGTTGCTTGTGGACTCCCGGACTGTCTGGCAACGAGTTGCACTGCCGGGAAGTATGGGTGGAACCATCGCTGGATGGTGAGTCCTTCCGCGAGCAGTCGCTGCGCACGGCTCTGATGCCTGGCGTCGGCCTGCCGGGTCGAGTGTGGCAGGAAGCCCATTGCATCTGGGTGGCTGACGTGGCGCTCGACGACAATTTCACGCGCACGGCCACAGCGGCGCAGGCCGGCCTGCATGGCGCGTTTGGATGCCCCATCATGCTCGGTGGCAGCTTGCAGGGAGTCATTGAATTCTATCACCGCGAGATTCTGGAACCGGACGAAGACTTGCTGGAAATGATGTCCACGATGGGGCATCAGATAGGGCAATTTCTGGAGCGGGCGCGGGCTCAAGAGGCATTGCGGGAAAGCGAAGAACTGTTGCGGCTTCGAGTTAACGAAGTCATTGACGCCGAGGAGCGGATTCGTAGCGTCATCAATACGGCCATGGACGCCATCATCACGATCGACGATCGGGGCATCATGCAGACTTTCAATCCGGCCGCTGAGCGGCTCTTTGGGCGATCGGCCGAGGACGTGATTGGCTGTCATGTTCGGATGTTGGTGCCTGAAGGGAATCGTCACGAATATGCGGCCTATGCGGCCCGCTTTCTGGAAACGGGGGAGGTGGGGAGCGGCCGAGAAGTGCGCGGCCTGCGCAGCGACGGCACGACGGTGCCGATCGAATTGGCCGCGGGCGAGTTTCATCTTAAGGGAAAACGCTATTTTACCGGCACGTTGCACGAGATTACGGAGCGGAAACGAATCGAAGCAACGCTTCGATTCCTGGCCGATGCCAGCAAGCTCTTGTCGCAGTTGGTCGATTATCGCGAGACGCTGGAGCGCGTGGCGGAGCTGGCGGTTCCCGATTTCGCCGACTGGTGTGCGGTGGACATGATCGCGCCCGACGGCACTCTGGAGCGCGTGGCCGTGGCCCACATCCATCCCCATCAATTGGCGCGCCTCAAAGAATACTACGGCCGCCGACCCCACCGCCCGGAAACCACGTTCGGGCCGCCGCAGGTGGTGCGAACGGGTAAATCCGAATGGGCCGCCATCGTCACCGACGAAATGCTCGAGAGTGCCGCGGTTGACGAGGAATCGCTGGCGTTCTTCCGCGACCTGACTCCTCGCTCTTTCTTGTGCGTTCCGCTGACGAGCCAGGATCAAACGCTCGGTTCGCTAACCTTTGTCCTCTCGGAACCGGGCAGGCGCTATACATCCGACGATCTGGCCGTGGCCGAGGATCTGGCTCGACGCGCCGTGATTGCGCTGGAGAACGCGCGGCTCTATCAGCAGATTCAGGAGGCGGATCGTCGCAAGGACGAGTTTCTGGCGATGCTGGCGCACGAGTTGCGCAACCCGCTGGCCCCGATTCGCAGCGGGCTGGATATTCTCTCGTTGCAGGCCTCCGCTCCGAAAGAAACCCTGGAGATCATGCAGCGCCAAGTGGATCACTTGGTCAGGCTGGTGGACGATCTGCTCGACGTTTCGCGCTTCATTCGAGGTAAAGTGGACCTCCGCAAGTCTCCCGTGGAACTCTCGGCCATCGTCACGCAAGCCATCGATGTCATGAAATCCCTGGCCGCGGACGAGTCGCAGTCGATCACGGTAGTGATACCGTCCGAGCCGATTTGGCTCGATGTCGATCGGGTGCGGATCGTTCAAGTATTGGAAAATCTGCTCCATAATGCCGTGAAGTATTCCGACCGCGGCGCAAAAATAGAGTTGCATGCGAAGCGCGCGGGTACGGAAGCGGTGATCCGCGTCTGCGACAACGGAATCGGCATCGACGCCGAATTGCTCCCCAAAGTGTTTGATCTCTTCACCCAATCGACCCGCACGCTCGATCGAGCGCAGGGGGGACTCGGCATTGGCTTGACGCTCGTGCGGAATCTCGTGGAAATGCACGATGGCACCGTGACGGCACGCAGCGAGGGACTAGGGAAAGGAAGTGAATTTGAAGTGCGGCTGCCGCTGATGGCCGCCGCGGTTCAGCCACAAACCCCGCTGCCGCTCGTGCAGGATGAGGCGGGGCCGTGGCGCGTGTTAATCGTTGACGACAACGTGGGAGCCGCGCGACTCTTATCGACCTTGGTGGGAAAATTGGGCACTCATCAGGTAGCGGTCGCTCACGACGGACTGACCGCCGTGGCTCAAGTCACGGAGTTTCGCCCGGATATTGTGCTGCTGGATATTGGGTTGCCCGGCATGGATGGATTCGATGTCGCGCGCGCCATCCGCGGTCTGGGGACAGGATGCGACGCGAGATTGATTGCCGTTACCGGCTACGGACAGGAAGAAGATCGCCGCAGATCCTTGGAGGCCGGTTTCGACGACCATGTCGTCAAGCCCGTTTCCGTAAACACTCTTTCGCAGATCCTCTCGCGGGGCATGCGAGATCGCATCGCCAACAAGCCTGTGGAATAACACTTCTTCTTTTTTCTCGGTTTTCTCGGTGCCCTCGCTGTCTCCGTGGTGAGAAATCCAGGCTAATCCACGGCGCCGCAGCAACCTCCGACTCCCGGCCCGATCAGTTTTTCCACCACGGTGACCAATTCGTCCCCGTCGATTGGCTTCCCCAGCACGCGTGTTATTCCTGCCTCTACCGCGGGGAAAACGGTGTCCAGCCGCGTGTGTGCCGTCAGAAATATGCCCACGGTCGTGGGCCGCAGCTTGCTGATGTGCCGAAACAGTTCCACCCCATTCATCAGTGGCATCTCGTAGTCGAGCACCGCCAGATCATATTGCTTTTGACGAACGAGATCCAACGCTTCCGCGCCGTCCGCCACACAATCCACTTGGTAACCGCGTTCAGAAAGCAATTTGCTGACAATTCTCCGGGTGCTTTGGTCATCATCGACCGCTAGGATGCGCATGGGAACCGTTGCTCTTTCTTGCTCCAGGATGGGCAAACTCGAGGGAGTTGAAGGGGTAGGCTGCGGACGTGAAAATCATAACGCAATTGCCGGGCCAATCAAACCGGGATTTGTCTGACTGACTTCAGGCATTGCTCAAAGTGACTTAACTCCTGGTAATCAGTCAGTTAAACGGTGATAAGGAGGCCAACTGACCGGGATAGGGTTTGCCGAATATCCTTCGGCCATCGAATCGTGCGGTGCCAATTCGACCAGCCTGGTCTAACAACAACCAGACGGCGATGAAGGCTACAGGTTCTCTTGGCTTCTTACGATTGTTCCTGTTAAGCTCATCCTTTTCTAGGATCATTATCAAGAAAGTATCATGTGACGGCTCCCATGATCGAGGGTTCTTCCACAGACGCGCCGATCTGGAAACTGATTGATCGCCATGCAACCTTGGCGCGGCTCGCCCAGGATGAATCGCTGTTTGGTGAATTAGTCGTGTTCTTTTTGGATGATCATGGCGAAATAATTGCCTCGCTGACCGACGCCATCAGCCGTGCAGACGCATCCGCCGTGGAGCGTACGGCTCACAGCTTGAAAGGGATGGCGGCCAATCTGGGAGCAGTGGCCGTCGCCCAGGCGGCAGGGGAGTTGGAAGCGATGGGACGAAATCGCGACTTGTCCGAGGGGGTTCTTAAGGAGCAGGCCTTGCAGGCGGAGCTGAACCGTCTAGTCAGCGCCTTGCAAGACTATCGCGCATCTCGCGAATCTGCTTGACAGTCGCCCGACTTGGAATGCATCTCAAGCAGTGGCAGGAAGTGCGTCCTTCTCGGCCAGCGGCTCTTTCACGCCCACCGTGCGGCTGATGGAAATGTTCAAATGCCGAACTTTGTTTCGCAAACAGCCCCGGGTGATGCCAAGAATGGCCGCCGCCTGCGATTGGTTGCCCTCCGTTTGACGCAAGACATGGGTCAACAAGCAGCGTTCCATGGCATCGAGCGTTTCCGCATAGAGGCTCGTTGAGCCGGCGTCCAGACGAGATTCGATAAAAGAAGCCAATTCGCCCAGGTTTCCGTCTTCGGACTCCGCACGGTGTCCCGCTTCAGACCAATGGCGAACTTCCGTCGACAAGCTAGCGGGTACGATATTCGGGCCAACCGTCTTCAGGATGGCCCGATTCAACTCGCCTTGCAGTTCTCGGACATTTCCCGGCCATGGATAGTGCTGCAGCAGTTGCATCGCCTCCGCCGTGACTCCCTGAATATTCTTGCCCAGTCTCTGGCTGAGTCGGCTGAGATAATAGTCCACCAAAAGAGTCAAATCTTCCGCTCGCTCGCGCAGCGGGGGCAACGTAATGGTAAAACCATTGAGGCGATAGTAGAGATCTTCTCGAAACAGCCCATCGGAAACCATCTTTTCCAGATCGCGATTGGTGGCGGCGATGATCCGCACGTCGGTCTCCAGAGTGGCGCTGCCGCCAACACGCTCGAACCTCTGTTCCTGCAAGATGCGCAGCACCTTGCTTTGAATCAGCGGAGTCATATCACCCACTTCGTCCAAGAAAATGGTCCCCCCCGAGCAGCGCTCGAACTTGCCAATCCGCCGTTGCTCTGCACCCGTGAAGGCTCCTTTTTCGTGCCCGAACAATTCGCTTTCCAATAGCGTATCGGGAATCGCAGCGCAGTTCATTTCCAAGAACGGGCCATCCGAACGGGCGCTGTGATGGTAGATCGCCCTAGCGACGAGTTCTTTGCCTGTGCCACTCTCTCCCCTCACGAGCACGATCACGTCCTGGGGCGCCACGCGACCGATCGCCTTGTACACCTCCTGCATGGCAGGACTGCGGCCGATGAGCGAATCTCCGTCCGGCGCCATCGAATCGGGGCCAGGCAGATCCACAGGAACCTGCATCAGACGCCTGGTCTCGACCGCTTTCTCCACCAGTTCCAACAAAGCGGGAAGATCCAGCGGCTTGAGCACATAGTCGTAGGCACCCTTGGACATGGCCTCGATGGCGGTGGCGCTGTTGTCGCTCCCCGTGATGAAGATGACAGGCAATCGCTGATCGACGCGGCGAATCGACTCGAACACTTCCAACCCGGAAGTCTCGGGCATTTGCACGTCCAACAGAATGACATCCGGGAGGTGAGAGCGAATCTGCGACAGCGCCTCTTCCGCCGAAGCCGCCCAGCGGACGTGAATGCCGGAGCCCTCCATGGCGCGAGTCACGAGCCGAGGAACCGCACGATCATCATCAATTACAAGCAGGTCTGGCATGATTGGCCCTACAAGAAACGTGTCGTGGAAATGCCGATCCGACGCGGGAATGCGCCGGGTCGATTCTCTATTTTCGCTTTATTCCGCGGTCAAGACAATGGCCGCGAGCATATTTGCTGTCTTTGAAGGCACTGCAATTCTCACGCTCAGCAAGCAAAACTCGATGGAAAAAAGGCCGTGCCAAGACGGCAAATTTGCCGAATCAGCACAGCCTTCCTGGTAGCGGGCGTGCCCTGGAATTACGGGTATTAGCCGTTCCGCATGCACGACACCGCCGTGACGCGGCTTTCATTGTCCGTCGTCACGGTGATTTTGTCTCCCTTCTTCAGATCGGTCAATTTGGCGGCCTGGCCATTGATCGAGATCGCCACATTGGCGCCGATCATATGGCTGTGCTCTGACCCGTCGCTCATCGACATCGTCAGCTTGCCATCGGCAGCCGACACAACCACACCGTCATGCGTTTTCATCCCTTCGGGAGGATCCGCCGCGACAGCCAGGGTAGCACCCAGTCCCACCACAGCCATGCACAAAAGTAATGCTCGAAACATCGTCAACTCCTTTTTGTCGGGGGCCATTCCGAATCTGCCTTGAACAACGAGAACAACTCGATGGTCAACAACGTACCTCCGTTGCCAGCAGAGTTCTGAACTCCCGCGGTCATCCCAGGCAAGCATCTGTCGTGCCATTGCCAACACGAGTTTGCTCTGTTGGCCCAAACACTCCCCAAATTCACTGGAAATCAACGTATAAGCGAATTGAGGGTGGCGAAATCTAGATCGCATTTTTGGAAAATGGCCGGTTCACCTGTAGGCCCATCACGGGTGGCTTCTGTGTTGTGGCGGCTCGACTGAGCGCCAAACGACCACGCCGACCGATCGACGAGCAAATCCCAGGGGAAACAACGCAATAATGTGGGGTGATTCGAACTCCACAGCCGCTAACAGAGCCTATTTGCGGCATCAACCGGATTTTCATGGGTGTTGACCGTTATGGCACGAGCGTTGCACTATGCTCATCGAATCGGAAGCTCACCTTCTGAGTTTCACCGAAGTTGTCTTTCAATCAGCGAGAAGGAGATATGCCATGAACTGGGATCAAATCAAAGGAAACTGGAAGCAAGTTCAGGGCAAAGTGAAGGAACAGTGGGGCAAACTTACCGACGACGACCTGACGGTTATCAATGGCCAACGCGAACAATTGACCGGCAAGTTGCAGGAGCGCTACGGCATGGCGAAGGAAGAGGCCGAGAAAAAGGCCAAAGAATTCGCCGATCAATGCAATTGCTAGATGTCATCCGCTTCGGCTCGTTGAAAGAATTGCCTCGACCACACCCTGGAGATGTTTCATGGTTGCCAAGAGAATTTTGCTGACGCTTTCGGCGTCCGGATTGTTGACGATATCGTTGGCCGGATGTGAAGGAACGCGCTCCACGCCTCCGCCACATACTGCTCCGCCTGCTGGGCAAACGGACGTCAAAGTGGGGCCGGGGGGAGTGGATGTGGAAGTTGGGAAAGACCGACGCGGCGGGAAGAAAGTCGACGTGGAAGTTGGGGGCGGTCGGGGCGTCAATGTCGAGGTGGACCAGAAGAAGCCGTAATATCGTCCACCCGAGGAATGAAAACTGCCAGCAAACGCTCGGCAGGCTCGGCGTAGCAGTCACTCGAGGCGACGGGCTGCCGATTGTTTTTCACAAACCTACTGCATTTTACGGATTTTTTACGAAAGGACTACGAGATATGTCACTTAACGCTCAAACATTGCAAGGTTCCTGGAACCAGGTCAAGGGAAAGATTCGCGATCGCTGGGGAGAATTGACCGACGACGAGTTGCAAAGCGCGCGCGGCAACGTCGAGCAATTGGTCGGGCTCATCCAGCGCAAGACGGGAGAAACGCGGTCGGCCATCGAGAGCTATCTCGACTCGGCAACCAGCACCGGCGCTGCGGCTATCGGCGCGACGACTGAAGCGATGAAGGATTATTTCCACTCGGCAAGTGAAACGGTGCGCGACACAACTCAGGATGCGATGGAGTCGATGCGGGCCGGATACGAGGAAACGGAAGAATTCGTCCGTCGTCGCCCGATGGAATCGCTTGCCGTCTGCTTTGGCGCCGGGTTGATTGCCGGAGTGATTGTGACGCTGGTCATGCGTTCGAAATAGATTGCCGTGGCCATCGGGGCGCAAAAAGCGCCCTCGGCTACCAGTATGTAACCATCCTGCAACTCGGATTGTACTACGATGTCGGGATCGAATGGAAATGCCGGTGACGACTCGGGGGAACGCATCCGGCGCCACATGCGCGAAGTGCGAGCCCAAATGGTGGAAGACGCCGACCACATGGCTGACGCCACCCGCACCATGACCGATTGGCGGGCCTATGTACGCCGCTACCCCTGGCTGTT
>JAIOPX010000161.1 GCA_021413705.1 Planctomycetota bacterium
GAGCTGGCACCGGTGTACTTCACCACGCCGGTCTGGTTGATCGTCAGACCACCCGTGCCGATCGCGTTGGCCGCGGCAGACTTGTTCAACTCCAGCGTACCGCTGTTGACGAAGGTCGTGCCCGTGTAGGTGTTGGCCGTGCTTCCCCCCAGCGATGCCGTACCCGGGCCGGACTTGGTCAAACCGCCAGTCGTCCCGGCGATCACCGAGTCAATCGCCAGCGCCCCGCTGGTGTTGTACTGGTGGATCTTCAGGTCGGTATTGCCGGCGGGGGTAAGCGTCCCGCCGGTAATTGTGGAAGTGTTCGCGCCGACGTTGGCCGTGTTCAGCAGACCGCCCGAACTGACTGTTAACGTGCCGGTGAGTGTCAATGTTCGCGCGGCGAGTTCGTTAAACCGGATACTGTTGATCGTCGCCGCACCGGTGGTCGTATTCGTGCCCACAATGTTGGAATTGTCTGCCGAGGCTCCCAGGCTGCCAGCCGTGTTGGACGTATAAGCGCTGTACGCCATGATTGCGCCATCGACCGCATTGATGGAATTCATCGCCCAGTTCGTGCTGGCCACAGTGGCGTAGCCGCTCAAGATCCCGTTCGCATTCAGGGTGTCCGTGTCGGCGATGCTGCCGGCGCTGAAATCGATCGTGCTGCCAACGTTGCGCGTGATGGCGTTCATCCGCAGCGTGGACGTCCCGCTGCTGCGGGTAATGGCCGACGCACCGGCGCTAGTGCTAAGCGTGGTAGCCGATGCGGCCTGAATGGTGCTTCCGCCACTCAATTCGACCGTCCCACGTGACAGCGTGAGCGCCGCCGCGTCAGCCAGCTTGCTATTGTTTTGGGTCGAGTAATCCAGCTTCAGCGTGCCGCCGTTCAGGGTGGTGGCGCCGCTGGACGTATTCGCTCCGGCCAGGGTCAGCACGCCGCCGCCATCCTTGGTCAGCGTGCCCGCCCCGATCCCAATCTCATCGTTGATCGTCACGTTGCCGGCCCCGCCGACCGTCAATGCAGATGCCCCGGAGATCGCGCTGCCCGAATTGATTGTCAGCGTGCCGCTGTCGGAATTGATCCGGGAGGCGGCCGCCAGGGTGATCGCGCCGCCCCAGGAGTTGTTGCCGCTGATGTTCCGCAGGGCGCCAATCGCGCCGAGCGAGGTCGTCCCCGTGCCGTTGAGCGACAGCGTCTCGGCTCCCACGGCGATGCTCCCCTGCAATTCCAGTGTCGCACCGCTACTAACCGTGGTACCGACCGCGGTTGTGCCCAGCGCGCTGGCATGCTGGATATTGAGCGTACCGGCGCTGACTGTCGTCAAGTCGGTGTAACCGCTGCTACTGTTGCCACTGAGGACTAGCCGCCCTGTGCCGGCCTTGGTCAACGTGCCCCCCGTGCCGCCCGAGATGACCCCGTCGATCAGCATATCAGTTGCGGCTTCGCCCTCCGCGATGGTGAACGTCCGGGCCGCCGTACCCAAGTTGAGATTGCCGCTGATCTGCGCCGGGCTTGATGAGACATTACTGGTAACGGTGCCCCCCAGATTGTAGTTACCCGCATTGATCGTTCCGCCGGTCATTGTCAAATTGCCGCTGGTGAGTGTGCCGCTGGCCAGCGAGATGGCGCCCCCGGTCAGAGTCAGGGTATTCGCGCCGGTGGAGAAAGTGCCCGTGCCGCTGATCGTCCCGTTGACGGTGGATGCTGCGGTGCTGGTCAGGCTTCCGCCGGTGCCGATGCTGAGCGTTCCGCCGGAGTTGATCGTGACCGCGCCGACTGAGTCGGTAAACGTCTGCACATTTGCCGTGCCGCCATTGTTGACCGTTAGGGCTCCGCTGGAGAGGGCGTCGTTAACGCCCCAGCGGAGTTCACCCGCATTGACCGTGGTCGCGCCGCTGTAGGTGTTGGCCGCATTGAGTATCAGCGTGCCCGCGCCTTCCTTGGTCAACAGACCGCTTGCAGGTGTCGTGCTCGAAATTACGCCGTTGACAATCAGCGTATCACTGGATCCGACGATGAAGTTGCGAGTGGCGTTATTAAGGTTCAGCGTTACCGGGCGGAGTGCTGTGCCGATCGAAATCGTCTGACTGCCGGCCGTCGCGTTCGCATTCAGGTCCCCGCCAAGCGTGATGACGCGGGAGTTCACATCGTTTGAATAGAGATTAAAATCGAACCCGCCGCCGTAGGTGAGGTTCAATCCGGTGGCAACCGTGGTGCGGGGGGCGTCGAGCGAAAGGGTCACGTTTCCAGTAAGTGTGGTCCCTAAGAACGAATCGTTGAGGGTTCCTCCAACCCAATTCGAAGTGGCATCGTAGTCGTAGGTGTTGCCCGGGGCATAACCATCGCCGGACGTGGCGCCTTGCCACTGTGCAGAACCCGATTGCACTCCAACGAGCAATATCACGACCAGTGTTACCACGCCAAGGGCGGGTAATCGTACAAGATCTCTCATCAGCGTCGCCTTTGCAAACTAGATACAAGACAAGAACGAGAAGGATTGCTTCAACAGCGTTCTACACGAGGAAAAATACGGCTCAACGATTGGTACTAAATGCCTGGGCACGATTTCGACCCTGAACGGGTCGGCTAGATCTCTGAAAGGGAAAACGTCCGTTGCAAGCAACAAAAAACGCCACGAACATTCAACAGTGCTAGCGGCACTGCGGAACCTTGGTGGCGTGTTTCGTCAATTACAAGTCATCTGCTGCGGGTGCGCGTTACCTCACAAGGGAGCTTTGGAGCATTCAAAGGAATTCGGGGATATTATGGCCAATCGCCCCCCCTAGAGCAAGGGGGTCGGCAGCAGATTTTCTCCGGCCTAAAAGCGTGGCTCGGGCGATCAAGCTCGATTGGCTGCTGCGGGCTATTGTCTCGGCCTCTGTTGAGGTTTCTTCGGTTTTTTCTTCCCGGTCGGCGCGTGCTTGCTCGCCGCAGGGCTAGCCGCAGGGGGTTTTGCCACCGGCGTGGGTTGGGTAGTAAGGGGACGGGTGGGGACAGGAGGGGGCAAATCCGACCCAATGCTCCATGGCGCGGGATGTCCGCGCTTGAAGGCCTCCGCTCGCGCTACGGTCAAGGTGTTGAGTTGCGCCATGGCCCGCAGTGCGGTGGCCGGATCCTGGGGCGGCGGTTGGTACACCCCGGCAATCGCACCCGTCAACGCCAAGCTTTCGATCCGCCGGCGCTCGAGCGCGGTGGTGGTGTCTCGCTGGCTGACGAGCGCGATGCGCAGCGGTTTGGTCGCATCGATCCAGCGTTGGTCGTTCTTCAGAAGTTCATCTCGAATTTTGAAATACTCTTCCTCGGCAACCGTCACTCTCGCTTTGGCCAGCACCGGATCCTCCGATCCACTGGCGCCCTGCTTCTTCTGCTCTTTGTAGGTTTCAATGGCCGCTCTGTAGCGGACTTTGGCCTTCTTCACAGGCGAATTGTTCGACTGTTCGTTTTCGATGGCTTGAGACACCCGCTCGACTTCGTTCGCACACTCCTCCACCCGCTGCTTCGCTTCGCGAGATTCGACCACGGCTCGGTCCAGAGCGATTTTTGCGCTGGCCTTTTGTTCCAGAGTGCCCCCGGCGACGGGAACAGGATCGCCCCAACAGGCGCTTGGCAGCGCCCAGGCCAGCAACAACTCGAGCGCGAACAGCAGGCCAATGCGTGAATGCATAGGAATACTCATCCACATAAATGGAGGATCTTGGCAGCGCATGAATGCAGATGCCACACCAGGACATAACGCCATAGTGTACAGTATCGCTCCAAGTTACTTCCGTGTCTTGACCAAATTGGTCAAAGCCTTGATATTTTCCGCCATAATTCAGAAAAGTGACAGTATTTGTCGACATAGGGCAGGCAAGGCCCAGCCACAAATGTGACGCCTGCCTCCGGTAGCCCCCGCTCCGTCAAAAAAGCTCTGAGGATGAATTCACGCCCGATCCAATGGTTTGGTCCTGGCATTGTCTGGCATTTCTTTTTTCTATTTTAGCGCCACCGCGCCGGATTAAAACCTGAAGCCGTGCATAGCTTCAAAATGTTTTCCGTCTGGCTACTGATCAGCATCGGCTATTCTTTGGTTTTGATCTCCGGTGCGCTGAGCATGGCGCGGCGCGGCTCCTATGTCTGGGCGGTAGCGACCAGTTGGCTGGCACTCGTCCCCTTGCTCGGCCCCTGCTACTTCCTGGCCATCCCCATCGGAATCTGGGCACTGATTGTGTTGCGCAAGCCAGCGGTTCGCGAT
Source organism: Planctomycetota bacterium (assembly GCA_021413705.1). Taxonomy (GTDB): domain Bacteria; phylum Planctomycetota; class Planctomycetia; order Pirellulales; family UBA7805; genus JAIOPX01. The sequence goes on from JAIOPX010000161.1 coordinate 4,218, forward strand.
TCGTTCAAGAAACCTTAGCGGCAAGCATCGAATCGCGATCCCGGTTGGATGTCCCCAGGCTGAAACCCCAGCCTGAAACCTCGGACCTACTTCCCAAGCTCCACAATCTCTGAACTGACTAACAAGCCGCGATCGTCCTTGGCATTCACATTGAAAGCCGTGACCCCTTCCGGCAGCGGACTGCGGCTGGCGACTCCATCGGCCCACACCTCGCACGGGATGTCTTCCCAATACCGTCCCTTCCACTTTCCGCCCTGCACTGTGTAATGCACCGAAGCGCCCGCCAGATTGCCTGTCGCCTTCGTGCGGACGATGCGGGTTTTGGGATCGAACTCTGGCCGGCCGAGGCTTGGCAGCGGCTTGGCTCCTTTCACGACGCTGTCGGCGAAGGCGTAGAGGTCGGCCTTTTGCCAGCCGACGCCATGCCCATGCAACATGCGGCCGCGCATGCACAATGTGCTCGGCCCGCCTGCGGCCTTGGCCGAACGGGAGAAGATATCGACCTGGAACACAGGGTCGTCAAAACCGGTCATCCACAACATTGGCATTTTCGCATAGGGCAAATGGGCGGATGGATCCCACTTCGTGCGATAGTCTTCAAACTGCTTCTCGGTCATATGCTTGGGCGGAAACCACACCGCCAGACCGTCGTTGTCACTCTCATGGATATACCCGCAGCCGTAGACCGGCACGACGAAGGCGAACCGCGGATCGACTCCGGCGGTCGTGCTGACGATTGTTCCCCCCCAGGAAATACCCGTCAGGCCGATTTTGTCCTTGTTGATCTCTGGAAAGGAGCGGAGCAGCGAGTTGGCCCGCATCACGTCGGCCACGGCGTGATAGAACCATTGCTCGGTGTCCGGCAGGTCGCGGTCGCCGAACCAGTCGATGCGGGCGGGGCCGGAATGCTCGTGGCCGCGTCCGTCCGGCAAGTGCCCTTCGAGATCCATCGAGATGGCCGCGTAGCCATGTTTGTTCCAGGTCTTGACCCAATCGGGAAACGCCGTGCCGCCGCCGCCATGAGCACAAACCGCTGCGGGCCAACCGCCGGCAGGTGGAGTTCCCTCGGGGGCCGAGTAGTAGGCGAACACCTGCGTCGGTTGCCCTTCGTAGTCTGCTCCTTCGAAGTAAATAGTCCGCACGCCGGGCGCGGGGCATTGAGTCGTCGGATGCATTTTTGGCGGTTCGAAAAGCGACTTGGTGTCCCACACCACGACTCGCTTTGTCGGCTCAGCAACTGCTGCTAGAGCGGAACTGGCGGCGAACAGAATCATTCCGATGGAGACAATCTTCTTCATGGTGGTTCGTGTCCTTTCGCGTGGCCACCCGCCCCCTCTAAAACTCCCCTCCCTTTCAGGGAGGGGTCTCACTTCTTCGGCGTCAACTCAAACCACCGAACCGCCACCCCGCGCTGAAACGGAGCCGAAACACGCAGCGTCGTCCGCCCTTCCTTCAACGGCAACTCCACCGGAGCCATCTTTTTCCACAACCCAATCGTCCCGGGTATCGTCACCGTCCCTAAAGTCTCTTTCCCCGAAGTCACATGCAAAACCTGGCCTCGGTTCGCTGTCGCCAGCATCACCTCCAACGAGTAGGTACCCGTCGCCGGCACGTCGATCGCGTACTCCAGCCAACTATTTTCAATGCTCTTGTGAAAGTTGACCTGCTTGCCGCCGGCGGTGCAATCGTAGACCGTCACCTCCGGCGATTTTGCGGAAAACATTTCGGCCTCGACGTGGATCACGCCAGGCGGAACCTCGATTGGCGCTTCCTTCACACGCGGCGGCTTCAATCCGGCACTGGAAGCAGCGGTCTTCGGCGAGGCTCCTTCTTTATTGATGCGCACCTTCACCGCCAACTCGCGCAACGCGTCGGCCCGCTCTTGCGAAGAGATCGCGGACGCCAGCCAAGTGAGATGGGCAATCGTCGAGAGTTCGGCGGTGCGGTAGCGCCGGGTCATGTCCGCCAAAAAAGCCGGGCCATACGTGTTGTTGCCGCAGTCCGAAACGTGCCACCCGCGCCCTTGGTACACTTTCCACACGCTGCCCACCTGCGGCTCGGTTTCAGGAAAATCGGCCCGGGCGGCGAAACAGAAATGGGCCGGCTGGCCGACGGTGATCGCCGGGATGCCGTGCGCCTGGCAGATGAAGGCTCCGAACGCGCCACGGGGTCCGCACTTGCCCCCTCCTTCCAGCACGGTGACATAACCGTTGTCGAACGGGATCGGTGAGTTGCGCCGCCATACCTCGCTGACGACCTTATTGATCTGCTCCTTGTCCAGCAAGTCGGGCCGCCATGTGGCAATCATCTTCCGGCCCCAAGCGAGGTCCGCGTCGGAGGCGGTGGAGCTGACGACCTTGCAATAGTCGGCCACGATCAGATGGTCAAAGCTCGGCACCAGTTCCTTATTCTGGTGGGCAGCCTTAAAGTGCTGATAGCGTTTGAACCAGTCGATGAGCTCATCGCGATAGGTGCAGCGGCCCCCTGGCGCGCACAGGGCCGTGGCCATCGCCAGCTTCCGATAGACGCCGTCGCGCGAATCTGGGTCCTCGGTATAGATCTTGTGCCACCGCTCCAAGACTTCGATCTTGATGCTCCCATCGCCGATCTTGCCGTCAGTCGTAGTAACGGCTTCGAGATATTGATCCATGATCGGCGTGCTCTTCATGATCCACGTCAAAAACTCTTTCCGCGGCTGATCTTTCGCAAACTCCCCCAATTTGGCCGCGCCATGCGCGACGATGAATTGCCGCTGGTCGAGCGCATTGCGAAAGGCCGGCTCCTTGACCAGTTCCGTCATTGCCTGTTGCGTGAACTTGTCCGCGGGCGGCGTCTTTTGATCCAGCCAAGCGGATATCTTGGCCGCGTATCCGGCGAAATCGCCACTGCGGATGGCGGCATCGAAATTTGCGTCATTCGGCTCCCAGGCCAGGACTTTGGCCGGGTGCGCCCCGAGCAGCGTACAGACCGTGATAGAAGCGATAAAGACGATGTGGATTTTAGGCTGATGCATCATGCTTGTTCTGTTGCCTGTAGTGGGAGCACGGGACGGGCGATTCAAACGAAAAACCGCCGCCAGAAGTCTCTGCTACTAATCTAATAAGTCGAGCTTGCCTTGCCCGGACAAATTACTGACTTTTTAGGACAAACTGCCGTTTCACTTGGTAAGCTGTCGCCAATGGTCTTCCTGTATTGAGCACAGAATCCGAGAGGAGCAAATACCGTGGGTACACCAGCAGGCGTGCGACGTGTGGCGTTGTGCAAGGGAGAATTGCACGTCATGGCGGAACGCGGACGATTCGTCTTGCAGATGCGACGTGCAACCGCAACGGAAGTCGATCTGGTTGCCGTGTCCGCAAAGATGGGAGTTGAACTCGATCATTCGGACGTTGTTATGTTACTGGGAGAACTTGCGGGGTGGCTTGGACGAGAAGCATCCCAGAAAGCTACGTGACCGATGGCAACGAAACATTCAATCGAAATCGGTGAACTAGAGACGGTCATCAGAGAGAGTGTGACACCATTGAACTGCTCCTGTTTTAGTTTTCTCGCGACACTGTGAGGCTTGAGTTGTTGAATTCGTCCGACTACAACGGAGAGTTGGATATCGACTTGCGGCAGAGGATCCCAACAACACATGGCAGCCATTTCCTGTTACTCATGCAAGGCACCCTATGTACAACTCCGTCGGAATGCGTGACAGAGTGATCGTCGCGGCGCTGATGCTCGCGGCACTCGTCGTTATCGACACCTTCCCAAGCGCCGGGTTGGCTTTTGAGGCCAAAGAAACGGACGGCGGCCTGGTGTGCCGGGATGCCGGACAAACGATCAACATTCAGCCTTGGGGCCGAGACAGTCTGCGGGTGCGCATCACTCCCGCCGGCGGAGGCCAAACGTCGGATTGGGCTCTGGACATCCCGCCGGCCGAACACCGCGCGCAGCTCAACATCGGCAAGAACCTTGCGGAAATTCGCAACGGCCTGATCTCTGCCCAGGTCCGCCGTACTCCCACGCAGGGAACCTTCATGGAGTTTTTCCGCTACAAGGGAGAGCAGAAACTTTCGATCTTGAGCGAATACGACTACGGTGTGTGGGCCCACAATCCTGGCACGCGAACATTCAAACCCGCGGGAGACGGCCTGTTCCACTCGGAGCTGCACTTCGCGGCCCGCAACGGTGAACGATTCTATGGCATGGGTGAGAATGAAACGGGCCGCCTCAATTTGAAGGGCTGCGTGATCGATCTCTATCAACGGCACATCAAAGCGGTCGTCCCGTTTGTGGTTTCCAGCGAGGGCTATGGGCTGCTCTGGAATAATCCTTCGCTGGGAAGAGCGGAGTTCGCCAACGATCGCACCCGCTGGGTTTCCTACGGCTGCCGGCAGTTGGACTATTTCATCACCGCCGGCGATTCCTACGCGGACATCATGGCGAATTACGCCGATGCCACCGGGCACGCCCCGCCGCTGCCGTACTGGGCGTCCGGGTTCTGGCAGTGCAAGCTCCGCTATGCCTCGCAAAAAGAGTTTCTCGACGTGGCCCGGGAGTTCAAACGGCGTGGCCTTCCGCTGTCGGTATTGGTCATTGACTTCCTGCATTGGAAGAACACGGGGGACTGGAAACTGGATCCCAAGTTGTGGCCCGATCCTCCCGCCATGGTCAAAGAGCTCGACGCCATGGGCACAAGAATCATGATTTCGCCTTGGACCCTGGTGGACAAGAAGAGCGAAAACTTCGCGTACATGAAAGAGCACGGGTTGTTTACCGGCTCGATCGGCGGCAAGAAGGACACGGTCGAATTCGGCGGGCCCAAGTACCAATACGATCCCACCAACCCGGCGGCGGCAAAATACCTGTGGAGCAAGTGGAAGAAGAATTACTTCGATATCGGCATCCGCACCTTCTGGCTCGATCCGTGCGATGATTTCCACGAAATTCAGAACTACGATCAGGTCACGTATCACATCGGCCCCGCCCGGGAGGCGCACGCCTTCTTCCCCGTCGCACATCAGAAGAATGTTTATGAGGGTCTGAAGGGGGCCGGTGAAAACGAGGTGGTCACCATCTGCCGCAATGCCTGGGCAGGGAGCCAACGATACGGCGCTTGTCCCGCCCCACACGATATCCGCAATTCTTTCGAAGATCTGGATGAGTACGTGAAGGTGGGGCTCAACGTGATGATGAGCGGCATCCCCTGGTGGAGTTGTGATATCGGCGGTTTCGTAACCACCGACAACAAGAGTCCACGGTTCCAGGAACTCATGATCCGCTGGTATCAATACGGCGTGTTCCTGCCGATCTTCCGCACTCACGGCCACCGCCCGAACAACGAACCCTGGAACATCGGCGGCGACTCCTTTCGGCACATCCGTGCGGCGATGGAGTTGCGCGAGCGACTGCGCCCCTACATCATGGAGCAAATGAAACTCGCCTCCCAGAGCGGGCTCCCCCCGATGCGGCCCGTGTTCTTCGACTTTCCAGACGATCCCCGCGCCGCCGAGGTGGAAGACCAATTTCTGCTGGGTGCGCAACTTCTCGTGGCTCCCATCACGAAATACGAGCAGCGAGTCAGGCCAGTGTACTTGCCCATGGGTACTGTTTGGACCGACGCGTGGACCGGCAAGCAGTTCACAGGCGGACAGGTGATTGAAGCGGAAGCGCCGCTGGAGCACATACCGGTCTACATTCGCTGCGATCAGCCCGAGCTGGTGAAGCTGTTTGTCGAGCCCAAAATGCCCTGATTTTGGCCAGACGGCCCGTTACTTCAGAAGCGATTACGATTCAGCGGCAATGCGATCGGTTCAGGGTTTGATGCTTCCGGCAACCTCTCGATCAAGCTTTGTCACGCTCGCCAAAGCTTGCCACAGGCGAACAGGGCCACCCCGATTAACCCGACCGCACTGAGTAGGCGCGTCGATGGTTCCGGCAGCGTGACAAAGTCATAACCGATCACGTCGAAGGCACGGAGATCATTGTCGCTGATCTGCAGCAGTGTCCCTACACTTACCGTAGGATTCATGATGCCGATGCCCAGGTTGTTCTTCCAGTGCGACTCTTCATAGATCGCTCCCGTCGAGAACGGTACAATCGAGGTCGATCCTCCATCGACCGAGAAATACTTGGTCGTGTCGTCGGCAGTCCAATCGTTGACGCCGAGCCCCCCTCCGGCGCCGATGCTACGCGTGGAAAACCGAAAGAGATCCAGCGGAGTGAGGAACCTGAGTTGATTGTCATTGAGCCCTGGGGCGTTTCCGTTCCCCGCCAGCGTATCGACTCCACTGATGAAACCCAATGCATGCCCAAGCTCATGAGCGGTCGCGCCAAGAAAGTCGATCTGGGCGGCGTTGATACCGTTGCTCCGGTCGAAATCAAAAATATTCTGGTTCGAGAAGGTGATGGTGGCATCCAGACCGGCACTGTGTGCGGGATACAACCCCAGGGCTTTGGCATTGGCTGAGGTGATCCGCACGGTATTGTTGTTCTCGGGACCGGCTTGCCCGGGGCCTCCCAGGCCGGTGTCGAAGTAGGGAGTCGCGCTGACGACTCCGTTGGGATTATTGGCCGTGCGATTGATGAGCATGGAGAAGGTTGAGCCGGCTTGCAGGTTGTTGGAGCTCGAAAGGTCGTCGGTACTCAGGCGGTCGCTGACCAGCGCACCGCGGACATTCGTGTAGGAATAGGGATCAAAGAAGCTGTCCGTGTGCCCGATCACCCCCAATGGCAAGGCCGCGGCATGGATGCGGATATTGACAGTGATGGCGTCATGAAAGTGTGCCGACCACAACGCCCCCGCTTGCGCAACGCCGGCCATCATTTGGGGAGTGGCCCCACCCTGGTTGGTGAAATTGAAGGTCAGAGCGGGCGCTGTTGAAACGCCGAGGACGAGAATGATGAGTGTTGCCGCGACTCGTGTCAGGTGGACCACTTTGACCTCGTGATGGATTTGCCTGGTGCCAGTGCGGCGGTGATCAACTGGAAGCTGGAACGGTCAGCGCAGCGTCAACGGGGCCACAACGACCACCGGCAACGCCAGAGAGAATGATGTTGATTGCGACTTGATGAGCGCGAATTGCGATCGCCTCAGTGCAGGCGGCGTGCCAAGAGGGCTGTTAACGTCGCCACATTATTCGCAAGCCGCTGCGGAGTTGCTTCACAGCGAACGACTTACGCTGTTTTGATTTATAAGCATTTCACCGAAAACCCAACCTGGGCAATGCGCCGAAAGCGATCGAGCCTGATACATTCGCCTCAGTGCGGTGTTGCACAACGATACGTTTGAGAGTTCCAGCAGAACCGGAGGAGGTGTGCAACCGAATAGCAGCTTTGGGGTGAGCCAGGGGCAGTTCATCCTGGGGATGGGTGTCGCTCTATCGTCCTGCTTGTCTTCTGCCAGATATCCATGAGCCGAGCAACAGCGGCAGCAATGTGGCAGCGATGGCACTTATCACATTGCGTAGAGACACTCTTCTCAGGCCGAGCCCCTTGGGCCTCTCGTCAGGCCATCACGGACACCATGTTGAGGGCGCTGAGGCCAAGTGTCTCGTCGCCTGTGATCCGAATGTCGGAGAACTGTTGGCGGATCGCTTCCGGGCTGCGGCGCTTGGTCACGACCTGCCAGGCTGTGTCCTGGTCCATCGTGACGGTTGCTGTTGGCGGCCCGGGTGCGACGGCGATTTGCTCCCAGCCCTCTTTCCGTCGCTCTATATACCAGGTTCCTCCCGCTTCGCCTTTGATTGCCACGGCCACGACGCTCCCTTGGTCCGCTTCGACATTGCGAAACGTGTAGCGGAGCGCCCGCATAAAAATGTCGAAGCAGGGATATCCGAGTTCCCGATTCATGATCGTACTTGGGCGACCTGTGGCCGCGAAGATTTGCTGGGTATGATGCCACTTCTCGGTATAGTCCCTGGCGATATCCATCCAGTTCTCTGACTTCTCCTCTCCCGCCCAGGCCACGGGAAAGATCGCCGGCCCCTGGGGATCGAGCGATCGAAATAATTCAGCGAGTTGGGCGTCCGCCCACTCGATGAGTTCGATCAGCACCTGGGGACTGAGGCGACGAGTGGCGATTTCCCATTCGTCATTAAGGCGGCTTAAGAAATCGACGGTTGTTTCGCCAGCCCGGGCTTTGCTCGACCCGTCGGCTGAAAAGTAGCCGTCTCGTTGCATAGAGAGTCGCCGCAGGCTCCCATCGAGCAAATGGCTGGCGATGTCCTTCACCAAGCGGCGGGAACTGAAAGTGGGAAAATGCCACTCGTCTGGGGTGAGTGAGCGCAACAATTTCACAAGCTGGCGGCTCATTTCGGGAAAGAGGCCCGCAACCAGGATCGGAGGCATCGTTTTCATGGTCCAGCCTCGAGTCTGGGCAGTGAACTCAGCATCGTCTCAGGCAGCTTTTCCATGCCGATCAGGCTCAAGGTAGGAATGGCGTTATCGTTTCGCAAAACGATTTCCCTCAGCCGTAAATCCTGAAAAAGACTCCCCATGGTCGTTTGTTTCTGGTCAACGTCCATAACCAGGAGGGATGTCCCTCTAGCCCCGATTGTAAAGGGTTCTCGGCGGCAAGGGCATATCGTTTGCGGAAAGGCGTTCGTCAAAATAACACCGGACATTGGCATCGAAGTGGGATGTGTCACTCGCGAGGATTTCACGACACAATTCGATTTCGCGGTCGGAATGTTCGCTAGCCTGCCATTGCTCGAAGCGTGTCGCCTGACGTGTCTCAGAGTCTTCTCTATAATCCGCGTCGATGATAGTTCCGTCCGGCAATACCAGCGTTATATTTACGTCAAGACCCTGATCACAAGAAATCAGAAGGCACTTAAGTGGATCGTAGCCGCGCTCGTCAAGGAGTTGGCGGAGTCCGTCCCACTTAACGGAATACCGCAAGTTGGCTGTCTGTGCGACGACATTTTCCAGGAATTCGTCGTCGGGTATAAAAGGAACTGGATCTGCTGGAACGAGCTCTGATTCGAAGCATTTAATTGTGGGTGAAGTCTTGTTTAGTGAGACCGTGTAGGTCCATTTGCCGTTCTCGTCTATCGAGCGGGCAATGATCGCGACGCGCTGCCCACGTATCGCGGATAGCTCGGGGCGGTCGCTAATGCAATGTGCGTCGGAATATAGCCGCAATGTCGGTTCGTCGTTCAAGCTCAACGTCTCCAAAGTTTTCTATTATTGTCTCAATTCAATATATTCCAGAAAAACGATGGTTCGTCGATACAGTGGCCGAAGTGAATTAAAATGGACGGGAGTCAATTCACAATTGGATGGGGCTGTGAACCCGCGACTGACCTCTGCCCGATCCGCTAGAAAAGTATCCCCCAAGTGGATTCAAACCACTATCTTTGGCTTCGGAAGTCTGGAACCAAAGCAGTTCGAAGCATGCGGCAAGGCCGCGTCGGGTCGTGACTTGCGACGGCTCCGCGAACCATTGCAACTCGTCTACGATTTACACGATTTTACAGGACTTACAAACGGTTTGCAGGGGGTTGTCTGACGCGCAAGCGTCAAATAGACAGTGCGCGATTTTGATCAATGGGAGGTTTGTTTCTGAGTTTCTACACACGCCAGTCACGGATGTGCTGATGGGCAAACTAGTCTTGAAAGCGATAGTAATAAACCTTCCTTCGATCCTTGCTGACGACGACCACACGACTCAACCGTCGGTCGTCGCCGTCGAAGTAGAAAAGCTCACCTTTTTTCATCTCATCGAACCCCTCTGGATCAATTATTCGAAATGTTTCCAGCGGTTGGGGAAGAAATGGGACACCATTTTCGTCGCTCAGGTATGACTCGCGCGGATGGAGCTTTTGAAAGTCGAAGAGTGTATCCAATTCACCTGGGTCAACCCGAAACGAAAGCCAAATCCAATAACCCTTCATATGGGGGCTGTATTTCAGCTTGAGATCCGTCACCGAGTTCGGGATCGGATCCTTGATGTACCACTGAAATGCCTCGGTGGCGGAAGGACCGATCATCTTGTAACGGTACGACGACCTGCCCAGCCACACCACGATCATCGCCCCGACGATCAGCAACAGCCACCGCCAGCGGAAGTGGCGACGGGTGGGAGACGTTTCAGGTGTAGGCTGAGCGTCCTGCGACATGCTCATGTTAGGGATAACCGAAATGGGTCGGGAGTCGATTCGTGCATCGACCGCTCATGCGGTAATGTTTGCCCTCATCTGCCCGATGCCTGAGAAGAAGTATCCCCGAGTGGATTCGAACCACTAACCTTTGGCTTCGGAGGCCAACGCTCTATCCAATTGAGCTACGGGGACAAGATGCCGAATGGCGAGTTCAAGTTAGCCCAATCTTCGGCGGTGAGCAAGCGGGATGGCGGACATATTCAACTGGCTGCCCTGCCATTAAGGAGGGTTCAAAGGACGCCATTTCGGCTCGCGGCTACCGTGCCGCACGCTCAAGACAACAATGCTTGCTTCCTCAATCCGAAAAAAGATTCCGTAGGGGAATCGATCGGCTCTTGCGAATCGGATGTCATCGCAAATGATTCCGTAGAATTCCGGATTGCGTCGAATGCGAACGAACACGAGTTCGATATCTTCGATAAAATCATCCTCCAGTCCTGGGCGGAGGTTTTCATACCAAGACTTGGCTTCCGCCAGTTCGGCTTCGGCCTCGGGAGCAACAACCAAAATCGACTTCATCGCTTGGCCTGTAAGCGAGCTTTGACCTCTTCCCACGGTCGAGATCGGTCGGGGTTGGCTCGATGTGCTTCCAGACGACGCGCCAGCTCCTCTCGAAATTCTGGCGTTACCTCCAGCTTCTTTTCAGCGTCTGCGATACTGTCCCAAATGCGCTGTACAAGAGTGATTCGCTCGGCGATGTTCAAATGATCGAATGAGATCTCGGAACCCGATGGGCTCATGGTACACCTGCTGGAAATGAAGGGTTGATCTAGTGCCCAGCGCCTGGTTTCTTACATGATTATTGTACCAAGGCGGGGCCGGTTGGGCGATTCCTAGCCCGTGGACCGGTAGGTGCGGCGAGGTTAATAGTACACGGGCTGGAAGCCCATGCTACGTTTCGTGCTATGTTTTAGCTCTCGCCGCGGGCGGGACGTAAGGGGCTCGCCGACAGCACGAACTTTTTCTGGCTCATGTGCTGGGCGAAGTTCACCGTTGCCGTGCGGTTCTTGCCGCTGCCGCTCAGCGCGGAGATCTTGCCCAGGCCGTAGACGGGATGGAGTACGGGCATGCCGACGCGAAAAACTTCCGGCGGTATCTGGCCGATGCTGGGATCGGCGCTGGGGCTGGGACGAGTGGCGGTGGTGGGTGCGCTGGCGGTGGCTAGTTGGGCGCCGGTGGTCAGGGGCAACGGCGCGGTCGGGGGTTTGGGGGCAGGAGGAGATTCGGACTCCAACGACGATGAAGCAGGCTGATGCCTGGACTCCAACAGGGCGTCTTCTTCCAGGTAATCGCTCTGATCGCCGTGGTCGTCAGTTTCTGCTTCCGCAAAGTCCTCCATGCTCCAGCCGGGTTCGACCAGTTCCATCTCGTCGCGCGGCAATTCCATCAGGAACAAACTGGGCACCGCGCCGCGCCGCATCCCGCGGAACTCGCGCGTCCGGGCGTAGCTCAGTTCCAATTCTTCGCACGCTCGGGTGATCCCGACGAACAACAGCCGCCGCTCTTCTTCCAGTTGGGCCGGATCTTGCCGGCTCCGCTCGTGCGGTAGCAGGCCATCCTCGACGGCCACGATCATCACCACCGGAAACTCCAAGCCCTTGGCGGAGTGGAGCGTCATCAGGGTCACTTTGTCCGTGCCGGTCTCCCAATTGTCGGTGTCGTTGACCAGGGCGTTCTCTTCCAAAAACCGCTCCAGGCCGCCGTCTTCAGGATGCCGTTCGTCGAACTGTCGGGCGACGGTAAGCAATTCCTCGATGTTGGCCAGCCGATCCTGGTCTTCCTCCGCCTCCGAATCGGCATACATCTGCCGATAGCCCGACTCGGTCAGCACCAGTCCAACCAATTCCTCCAGTGGGCCGGCCGTCGAGAGGGACAACTGATCGATGAGCGTGATGAACTTCGCCACCTTCACGGCGGTCGCCTTGGAGATGGAATCCACCAACCCGGCTCGCCGCATCGCTTCCAACAGCGTCAAACCATTTTGCACGGCATACTCGGCCAGCTTCTGCACCGTGGTGGGGCCGATGCCGCGGGCCGGTGTGTTCACGATCCGCCGCAGCGCGACATCATCGCGCGGATTATTGAGCACATGCAGGTAGGCCAGCACGTCCTTGATTTCTTTGCGCTGGAAGAACTCCACTCCTTTGATGAGTTGAAAGGGAACGCCGCGCTCGTGCAGCGCCACTTCCAGCGAGCGGCTCAGGGCGTTGGTGCGATAGAAAATGGCAAAGTCGCGCGGCCGGCGCGAGCCCGCGGTCACTTCGGCGGCGATCCGCTCCGCGATTCCTTCCGCCTCTTCGCGTTGCGTGGAGTAACGGATCAACGAGACGGGCCGCCCTTCGGCATTTTCCGTGTACAGTATCTTGGCTTTGCGGCGTTGGTTGTTGGCGATCAGCGCGTCGGCCACTTGCAGGATCCGCTTGGTGCTGCGGTAGTTTTGTTCCAGCTTCACCACCCGCACGTCGGGATAGTCGCGCTCGAACTCCAGCATGTTCGAGATGCTGGCCCCGCGCCAGCCGTAGATCGACTGGTCTGGGTCGCCGGTCACGGCCAGATTCGGATGATCGATTGAGAGCGCCCGGACGATGGCATATTGCACCAGGTTCGTGTCCTGATATTCGTCCACCATCAGGTAGCGATAGCGGGCGTCCAGGTCGTGCCGCAATTCCGGATTGTCGCGCAGCAGATGGGCGGCGTGCAGCAACAGATCGTCAAAATCCACCGCGTTGCTTTCCAGCAGCCGGGCCTGATAGAGAGGCCATACCCGGGCCACAACGCTATCCAACGGATTGCCAGGGCGGGGCTCGAACTCGGCCGCTCGGATCATTTGATTCTTGAGCCAACTGATCCGCGAGCGAAGCTGTTCCGGCTGATAACGGATCAACTCGATGTTCGCAGCCTGGATCGTTTGCTTCAGCGCCTTCAGGCTGTCGTCAGAGTCGTAGATGGTGAAGTTCTGTTCCAGCCCCACCTGGGTGGCGTATTTCCGCAGCAGCCGGGAGCAAAACCGGTGGAATGTGCCGAGCCAGACCTTGGAACCGGGGGCCAACTGTTCGACCCGCGACTGCATCTCCGACGCCGCTTTGTTCGTGAATGTCAGGGCGATGATCTGGTAGTCGTGTACCCCGTGGGCCAGCAGGTAGGCGATGCGATGGGTGATGACCCTGGTTTTGCCGCTACCCGGCCCGGCCAGGATCAGCAGCGGGCCATCGACATGTTCGACGGCGGCGCGCTGGGCCGGGGTGAGGCTGGTGAGATCGAGTTGCCAGGTAGCAGGAGGGTTCACGAAGGGAATTATAGCGAATTGATCCTTGGCGAGCGGGGGGCGTAAGCCCCCTGTTTCCTCGTTGCTCCTGTTTGTCAGGGCCGACCTGCGACCCGTTCTCGAGAGTCAGCCCAGAGCTAACGGCCGGCTTCCGCCGGCCGCTCACACCGACCGCTCGCCTTGGCGTTAGCACTGCTAGCACTGCTTTTTCTCAGGGTTTTTTTGCCCAAACTACTAGCCAAGTGGGAAAGGATCGTTATACTTTTCCTCTACAGCCGCCCTGGTGTGGGACACTCTAAGGATTGAGTGTGGGACACCGCGGTGCTATGGTGTGGAACACTGTAGCTTTCAAAAAGGCTGCCTATTACGGACGATTCATCTGTTTTCAGGGAGGGACCCCCGATGACGCGCGTTACTACGCGGATTCCGATGCCCGTTGGCAATGGCACCACCCGGACTTTGAGCGAACGCCTGGACATGAGCACGGCCGAGATCGGCCTCTCGGTTCGGACCACGAACTGCCTGGAAGAGCAAGGCATCTTCACCGTCGGCGACCTGCTGAAGCGCACGCCGGCCGATCTGTTGAGCATCTCCAACTTCGGCGAGAAGACCTTGGACGAGGTCTACAAGGCGCTGGAGGAATTTGGCTTCTACCGTCAGTCGAAGCGGCAAGCCGCGAAGGTTTAGCGGACGAGCACCGCTCGACGTTTTTCGGTCCAGATGACGCTGAACGCTGCCAACCAGCGCCAGTCTTGCCTTGCGCCCTTGGTCCGTGTGCCACTGCGCTTCGCCAGTGCCTTTGCGGCAGTGGTTGCGAATTACCGCGGCGTTGGCGCGTGTCCCCAGCAAGTTACGGCAAGCAAGCGGGCCAGCAGCCAACCACCCACGACACCAGCTGTGCCTCCGCAGAGCACACCAATAATTGTGGTGATGCCGGCGCTCAAGAAGAGAGTATCGGCACGCGGGAAACCTGCCAGCATTTGGCCCCCCATCCAACCTACACCAGAGCCGATCAGTGCGGAGATGCCGGCTGTCGAGAGTGTCAACCATTTCCGACTTCGCGGCTTACAGAAACCGTAAGCAATCCCCAGAATCGCGCCGAAAGGTATTCCTGCGCATACACCCGTGAATGCGCCAAAGATGGCCCCCACAATGGCCAAGCCCAATCCATCGTCCATCGAGTGGCGAAAGATTCCCCCGATGCCCCCCAGCATGGCGGCCCCCACGGCCCCCGCAACGGCAGCCACGATGCCCCCCATGATCGCGCCGATGAAGAACATACTCACCGGCCCGCGGCCGCGCTGATCGAGCGGGTCTCCATCGTGCGGGAGCCTGATCGCCGGCTCCGTGCTCAACGGGCTTTCGAAAGGATTGACGGTTGTCTCGCGTGTGGATAGTTCCATCGTCCTCATCCGTTGGACTGATGAATTGGCAATGCGGTGACAATGGAGCACCAACGAACGCACACCTCCGCGGGCTTACGCCTGCGGCTCGCCTCGCGTCGGTTGTCGCGCCGCTGAACGATTCGACTCTGCACTACTCCCCCAACACGTCGTTGAGCACTTCTTCGTTGACGTAGATCGGCAGGGCCGGGTCGCAGGTGACGGCTACGGCGATGGCGTCGGAGGGACGGGAGTCGATCTCGATCAGCTCGCCGTCCTTGCGCACCCTGAGCAGTGCGTAGTAAGTGTGTTCCTTCAACTCGTTGATCACTACGTCCTGCAACTCGCCGCCGAGATTTTCCACTGCGGCCACCAGCAGGTCGTGCGTTAGCGGGCGGGGTGACGGGAAATGTTTGACGCGGCGGTCGATGCTCATCGCTTCGGCCAGGCCGATGAGGATCGGGAATGCCCGGTCGCCGTCCACCTCTCGCAGGTAGATCACCTGCTGGTCATTGATCTCGTTGATGATGATTCGGGACAATTCCATCTGAAGGGGCATGGCAAACACCTGCGACAGTCAACACATCACGAAGGGATGAGGCCAGCCTCGATTATAGCTCCGCCGAGGCAGGGGGAACCAGTAGCTGGGAAGGAATGCCCTGGCACGACGCGCAGGGGAGGGTTTGAACCGGGGTGCCATGCCCACGTTTGGGGAGGTGGGATGATGGTTGAAGGCTATTTCAATCGATGGATGCCGAGTACCGGTTTACGTGGGCATGATGGATGGGGGAATATAATGGCCCGTAACGACATGCCCGCGTAAAGTGACCCATTATGATCACCCTGACTTACGACTTGTTTCGTTCACCAGATTTGCTCAGACGCGGGCATGGCACCCAGCAAGGAGATCTTTACCTCCTTAGCGCCCCGAGCGTCCCCGCCACGGGCTTTCTCCGCTTCGACGTCGATCAGGCCGGTCAGATCGACATAGAGTTCGATACCCGGCAGCGTGGTGTGAGCGGTGACGGCCGGCGCTGAGACGTCCGGTCCCCAGGCGGTGGCAGTCGCGCCGGCCATGGAGGCGAAGTAGGTAGCCATGGGTTTGAGCAAGTCGGCCGTGGCGGCGTCGCACTTGCCGACGAACTCCATCTTGGCTTTGGGGGCGATGTTCTGCCGGCTGCGGATTTCGCGCAGCCCGCCCAGCACAGCCTGGAATCGGGCGAAGCGGGCTTCGATTGTGGGATCTTGCTGCTTAAGATTCGCTTCCGGCCAGGGTGCGATCATGATGCTGGGTGCGCTTGTCAGCGGGTGGGCGCTAGCCCCCGGTGGGTTACCA
>JAIOPX010000112.1 GCA_021413705.1 Planctomycetota bacterium
AACGTGTTGGTGCCAAGCCGGAACATCGCGGGTTCCCCGGCCTTCAACTTGACCAGTGGATAGAACGCTGCGGCAACCTCCACGCCAATCGTCACAAAGTTGGTCGTGTCCAGGTTTCGGAAGAATGCCCAGCCGGCCGTAGCCACGTCGCCGATCGGGATCTGCTCGTGCGCGGCAAAACCGATGTCGCTTACCTGAAGGTTGTAGCGTGCGCCGGTCATCGTCACGCTAATCGCGCCTGGGCGGCGCTCCAACTTCAGGGCGGACTTGACGACGTTCAGGGCGGCATTGACGGTAATTTCACTGGCCATGATGTTCCTTTAGCTGAATGCGAAGACACTGAACGGCTTCTCAAAATACGGCTCAAATGTGAGTACATAAGGCAGGGCATCGGCTGTAGCGCAAGCCCCTCCGCTGCCGTTCAGCGGCCACGGCTTATCGACCTTCACCGGCGGCGTCCCTTTGACGATTTCCTTCAGTGTGTCCCCGTCCTTCTCGTTGAAGCCCCTATCGTCAACCTTGTGCTTCCATCCCGCCTTGTTCAATTTGATCGGGTAAGTAATGGCGTAATAGTCGGTCTCGTTCTCACGACTCCGCTTTGCCGTTGCCGTTCCCATTTTGGCCATGCCGGCGGGGATGGGCACGCCGTCGATGACAAACTGATCGGAATTGACCGCGTGTTTGTAGTCTTCCAAAAGGTTGATATCGAGCGCGGCCTCGTTGCGCGTGACGGTCAGAATCCGCTCGCCGCGCTCGCGCTCCAGGAAATTCTCAAACGGCTCGCCGGCGCTGGTGACAACAGGATTGTCGGCGGTGTCCCGGAAGTAGGATTCCGTAACGTCGCTGCCGCCCCAGTCGATATCGGGCGGGCGGTCCAAGGGATTCTCCTGCTTGTCGCTCCCGTCGGCGTTCGCCTCTGCGGTGCTGTACTCCACCTTGACTTCGCAAATCATCGGGTGGCCGTCCTTGTGCTCGGCGGAAACATTCGTCACCTTGCGCTCAGGATCGTCCGTGTGGCCCGCGCCGATCGCGGGGATTGAAACTCCCCCGGCGCTGGCCGTCTCGGCTGCCACGGTGCTGAGTGCCGCGTCGGCCTTGACCAAGTAGGTTTCCTCGGCCGTGCGTGCGCCCCCGCTCTCCCGCTTCGACGTGGAAGACTGCCCTACGAGTTTGACGCTTGTGATTGCCATATCAGAAATCCGCCACTTCCGCGCCGTCTTCGATCGCGTCCCGGATTTCTTCCAGGGTGTCGTTGCCGCGCTTCGTCTCGTCCAGTTGCTTCTTCGCGAAATCCACCATCCCCTTGCCTCCGCTGTAGCGCAGGCGCTGGCCCTCGGCGCTGCCGGCCATGATGGCGTCGGCCTGCTTCGTCGCCACAACCGCGTCGATCTTCTGCTCCACAACGGGCATCTTGGGCACGGGGATGTCCAATGGCTTCGCGACTTCGCCCATCGCGCCATTGATTGCGCCCGCCATTCCGGTCACGCCTCCGACGATGCCTTGGGTGATTGCGTCCGCGTCTTTCTGCTTGTTCTTGACGAACTCATCCCACTTGCCGCCAAGCTGCTTCTGTAGGTCATCGACGTTCCCGCCAAGGCTTTTTTCCAGCCCTCCGATTTGGCGCTCGGCGATGTTCGGCAGTTCTTTGATGCTGCTTTCAAAGCCCTCCGTTAGCCCCGTCCACTTGAAGTTAAAGCCCTTGCCGCTCATCCACGACTTGACGGCCTTGAAAAAGTTGACGATGTTCTTTCCGATGTTGGTGAAGACGGATGCGGTAAAGTCGGCCATCGTCTTGAAGATGTCGCGCCAGTTGTTGCTGAACCACGACAGGTATCCGGGAACCACCGTCCCGAAGAAATAAACGACCTCATTGGCGAACTTGACCACAGAGTAGGCCGCGCCCACCATCGCCAGTTCCAAGACGGCTTTCCAATTCTGGATACCGAACTCGACGCCCCAAAAGGCCACTTTCACGGCGTTGGCCATCCAGGTCACGGCGGACACAATCCCGCTCCACACTTTGCCCAGCATGTCGCCCATGCTCGTGGTGCTGGCCACGGTGCTTCCGGTGGCCCAATTCCACACGCTCACCACGGCGTTCCATGTGGCCATGACAGCCGCACCGATCCATCCGGCCACGGTGCTGATGATGCTCCATATCGCGCCGAATGTAGTAGTGGTAAAGCCTTGGATCGTAGCGCCGGCCGTTCCCACCACGCCGGCCATCCCCGTCCAGTGCGTCTTCACCCATGCGCCGATTGCGGCCACGATCGGGCCGACATATCCCCAAAGCCATGTGAAGGCCTGCGCGGCGAGTCCGAAGTAGAACCTGAAACTGGTGGCGACGTAGGCGAGATAACCTCGCACCACCTTGACGATCATGGGCATCTTCGCGCCTAGCCAGTCGATGGCCTTGCCCAGCCCCCCGGCAATCGCTGTTAGCGCCGGCCCCATCGCGCCGCCGATCAGCTCCAGAAGATCCCCGAATTTATTCTTCACCTGCACCAGCGGGTCGGCCATCGCCTTCGCGGCCCCGCCGTATGTATTGCCCAGTTGATCCAGGATGACCTTTTGCGCGCCGGCCACGTCGCCGACGGCTGTCATCTGCTTGATTTGGCCCTTTTGCTGGTCGGTGAAGCTGACGCCGAGTTTCCCCAGTTTCGTGATGCCTTTGACCGGATCGCTCAGGGCCTTGCCGACAAGCTTGGCGCTGCTGTCCAGGTCCGTGCCCATCACGGCGGACAGGTCCAGAATCGCGTCAGTGGCCCCCTTGAAATTGGCTCCGTTGATACCCTTGAACGTCGCCAGCAGCGCCATGCTGTTGACGATGGCATCGTCCTCAAAGCTCGTCACACCCTGTAACTCGCCAGCGTAGGCCTTGAGTTCGTCGGCGGAGAATCCGACCGCGCCCCCGGTTGAGGCCAGCACGCTTTGCAGCTTCTTTTCGGCCATCGCGGCTTCGCGCGCTTGGGTGATTGAGTCGCCGAACATGCTGCCAAGCTTCATTCCGCCGGCCACGGCCAGTCCAATACCAGTGAATTTCAACAGCGAACCGCCGACGCCGGCAATCTTCGATTGGAAGGAACTTAGCGCGCCGATGGCCTTGCCTCCGAAGGCTTTTGCGAAGCCGGAGACGTTCCCGCCAAGCGAGACATTCAGTTTAGAAATAGTGACAGCCATCGCACCTTCAGACGCCCTTGCGGTATCTCAGTGGGGTGGCTCGCGGCGGGTTGATCGTGCCCTTCATTGCGGCCGTCGCCTGCATGGCTTTTCGTTTGAGGTCGTCCGCTGTCGCCTCGGGGCGCTCTTGCTCGCCGAACGTCAAAACGAATTTTGCCAGATCGAGTCGCTTCGTCGTCCAGGGCTGCACGCAAGCCATTGCCATCTGCGCGGCCCGCACGTCGGCGCGTTCCTCGCCCCACGGTTCAAGCTCTGCGTAGCGCCGCCATTCCGCCAGTTGCCGGCGGCTCAGCATGCGCTCCAGAAAATCGGGATGGATGACCCCCAACGCAAGGCACAACCGGAAGTCAAAGCGGTCGTGCCTCAACCGGCGTTTTTTTCCGGCGCTCCCTGTTCGGACGCGCCGGAAAGCTCAACAATCTTGTCGCTGATCGGCCTCAGCAGGCGGGCGGGGTAGGCGGCGAGTTTGGATTGGTCGTCGTCCCGGAAGACGCGTTTATCTTCGGCGTCGATGACGCCTCGGCAGACGATGTACGCAAGGGCGTTCTGGTCGTTGTTCCCCTGCTGAATTTTGGCCAGCGTGTTCGCTTCGTGCGCGGTCAGTTCGCGGCACTTCACTTCGCCCCCAAATTCCTCCACCTGCGCGCTGCCGGTGCGAAGCGTCGGGTTTGCATTGATGATCTGATCGCGGGTCAACATCGTTCGGTTCTCCTAAGGCGCTGTGGTTTGACTACCAACGGCGGTAAGCGGTTCTTCCCCCTGGCCGGCGATTACGAATCGCTGGCCGGAGTAAACACGGGCTTCCCGGAGATTTTGAACGTGCCGGTGCCGGTGATTTCTTCCTCGTAGGGGGCTTCGTTGCCGATCGACTTGAGGTAGCCGGACCACTCCCACGTACTGCCGTCGGGGTAGGTCACGACCCAATCCTTGGCCACACGAAACAGGGCATACAGCGCGGCGGTGGCTGTCTTCTTGTAAAGCAGGTCGAGTTCGTACTCCCCGGCGTCCGCCCAGCCCGGCTCAAAGACGCGGTGCATATCCGTAACGTCGTCCTGGCTGGTCATGTCGATGTCATCGGCCTCGCTATTCGGGCCGTTCTGGTCGCGAACGCCAGCAATCAAAACAACATCGCTGCCGTCAACGTAGCCGATCGTGGTCCCGGCCCCTTTGGTTCCTGTTTCTTCCGCCATTGGATCGTTCCTTCGTGGTTGTGGCGCTAGGCGCGCCGGTAATGAACTCGCGTATTCAGACGCATGCGCGGGATTCCAGATTCCGCGCCGTCGCTTGGCCCGTCCATGCCATCCCCTGAATCCTCAATAAAAATCATGTCGATGCTGCCGCCTCGATGTCCGCTCAGCAGGGCAATCACCCGCTCGCCGGCGGCTTTGGCCTGCGCGTAGGTGTTCCCGTAGCAATCAATTTGGATTCTCGCTTCGGGGATATCCTCGTGGCCGTCCTGCGAGTATTGCTCTTTGCCGCTGATTCGCTGGTAGACGATGTTGGGCCGCGCCCCGGCCTGGCCCGCAATGGCGGGGGATATTCGGGTGCCGACAAGCGCGGTTAGGGTGGCGTCGGCTGCGAGCACGGCAACAATGGCTTCTTCGGCGGTCACTTCTTGGCCTCCGCTTCAAGTTTCTGCTTTAGCTTGGCGTTGAACGCGTTGCTGGCCGCGCCTACTCCGGCGTCAAATCCCTTTTGCAAGGGTGCCTGGGCGGGAATCGTGGTGCCGTTTGCCAATTGCGCCCCAAATTCAACAAGATGGTCGATGTTCGCGGGCTTGTACGGCTTGCCGTTGATTTCGCCCTGCACGTTCGCGTCCGCGCCCATGATCGCCGTGTATCCAAATTCGTTGCGGCCGCGCACGACCTTCTTTTTGATGGCCTTTTTCAGCAGGCCCGTGCGGACGGGTTCCTGGCTGCGGATGGCCTTGACGATGGGGGTAGCGGCGGCATTGACCGATGTGCGAAGCATCCGCTTAGCGGCTTTCTGGCTGGCAAGGTGCTCCAGTTTCTTCATTAGGCGTTTGTCGCCCGTCATTTTGAGTTTACCCAGCCGTGACACAATCAACCTCCAGTTCACGGTTGCGATTGTTCACGTTCACCACGCCGATCACCTCAAGCGTCTCACCCTTGGCCACAATGCGGTCCTGCGGCCTCACAGTCGAACCGTAACGCATCTTGACGATGTGGGTCGTCTTGGCCTCCACCTGGCCCGCGCGAAGCTTCTCCGTCGCTCTGACGGGCTTTACCTCCGCCCATCGCGTTTCAATGTCTGCCCACGTCGCCACTTCCTCGCCAAACGAGTTCCGCGCCGTCGTGCGGCGCTGGATCGTTACCCGATCTCGCATGGGTCCGGCTCTCATTGGTGGGCTTCCGGGAAGGTGTTGGCGGTCAAGATGGCTTCCAAGGCGAGTGGTATAGTGTCCACTTTTCGATCCGTGGCACTTTCCCTCCACTCGAACCAGTGCGCGGCCAGGCCCAACACGGCCTGCCTCAGCATGAAGGGCACGCTGTCGATGTCGTCCAGTTCCGCGCCCAAGCTTCCCTCGCCATACCCGGCCGAGAAGGCGATTGTCACGGCGCTTGGCTCGGCAATCGTGGCTGGCCAGCTCTCATCCGCATTCAAGATGATGCGCCCCGGTTTGCTCACGGTATCCACGCGGTAGGCGTAGGGGTCCAAGGTTTGCACCACTCCGTTAGCATCCGTGTACGTCACCTCGTCCACCACCTGTAGCGGCGTCTTGGGGATTCGGATCTCTCGGGAGTTGGCGGGGAAGGCGTCAAGGATCAGCAGGAAATCGGCTGTCACAAGCTGCTGGCGGGTGCGATTCTCGACAAACTCTGTAGCGGCCAGCAGGATTTGGCGGCGGGCCGGCTCGTCCGGGTCATCGTCGGGAACATCAACACGGATGTAGCTCTCAAACGTGCCTGCCGATACCGGGCAG
>JAIOPX010000113.1 GCA_021413705.1 Planctomycetota bacterium
ACGTAGGCTCAAGGTCTGTTTTGAGTACCGCTATGGCGAGCGGGGCGTATTAAGACTCGGTGATCGGTTCAGAGTTCGCGGTGGACCCGTCTACGTCACCGATGAGGGTGCGAAGATACCCATGGGCGAAAAAGGGGTGCACATCTTCAAACGGTATTGTGAGCGGGGTGCGGAGAAGTGGATTGAAGCATCCTCCGTCAACGGCAGCAACTACGTGATCCTCTGGGTCGGCAAGTCGCATCGCAGCCCAGTGGTCTCCAGTCTTCTGCGGCGACCCTATCGTGTGCAGAAGGTGCGGGAACCGGCTGCGTAGGTGGCTCAGAGCATCATCTCATCTCGGGGAGTTCCAACCATGCCAATGTTTCAAGCCATAGTCACAGAAATGGCATCCACGCGCCGGTGGTATTTCGTGAAAGCCAAAAATCTCAATGAGGCCCAAGCCAAGTTAAACGTAGGGGACACGTTTGAGGAGCAGGACATTCTGGGTAGCACCGAAGTCCTCCACCGCTTTGTCGAATCGGACACCGTCGAACGGGCTCCCTTTCGCGAAAAGAAGAAACCCTAGAAAGGAGCCCCCCTTGGCCCCGCACATCTTTTCCAAAATCGACGGCCCCTTGTTCCGCCAGTAGCGGGCTCTGCTTATGAAACTGGCGGACCAGGCGAACCACCGTAAGCCCTGCCAGTGGACGGAAGGAGATCGGGAGCTGCTGGAGGGGCTCCTCGAACTGACTGACGCCATCGCTGACGAAGCCCACGACTCGTATGGAATCCCATGCCTGCTGACCAAGGAGGCGACCTTGAAGCAACCCGAGCCGTGCGAATGTCAGCTGCCGGGAGATTTCTGCTGCGGCGTGCCCGGCATTCTGGCCAAGGTGGAAAACTGCCGGGTGGTGCCGGGGGCCAAAGTCGAGCGGTGCGATTTGTGTGAGCGGTACCCGTCCGATCAGGCGGCCCACGACAAGTTGGTGGAGTTGGGAATGGCCTGAGGGTTTTTTCTGGCGCTGCTCCCTTTCGATTTTCCAACATTGCTAAAAACCGATTCCCAAACCCATGGAGGATTCTGCATGAGTAGCGTACTGGAAGAACCTGGCACGGAGACCGTTACACCCGCGCAGCGTTTGCGCACGACGATGGCGGCCGTGCGGGTGGCCATCTCCTGGTTCGGGGTCCGTAAAACGCTGACCCCGCAACAAAAAGCCCAGGCTGCCGACGCCTTTGGCGCCGAGGGACAGTTTCTCTCGGCCGGCAAGAAATTGCTGGATACGAGCCATCCGGCCTACAAGGCCGTCACGACCGTCCGCGGCCGGATCGTCTCATTCTGGAAAGGGATCAGCCTGCCGTATCCCGAGCCCGGGATCCGGCTGATACGCCAGGACGATATTCAGGCGCTCAACGTCCAACTGACCACGCTGAAGGCCGAATTGGCGGAAGCCGTCGAGAGCCTGGACCGGCACTATTCGGAACTCAAACGGGCCGCGCGGCGGCGGCTGGGAAGTTTGTATAGCGAGGCCGACTATCCCGTGTCGCTGAGTGACCTGTTTGGAGTGGAGTGGGATTTTCCGAGCGTCGAACCGCCTGAATACTTGCGGCAACTCAGCCCCAACCTCTACCAGGAGGAATGCCGCCGGGTGCAACAGCGGTTTGACGAAGCGGTGCGTCTGGCCGAAGAGGCCTTTGTCAGCGAACTGGCCAAGCTGGTGGGGCATCTGACGGAACGCCTGTCAGGCACTGAAGACGGCAAGCCCAAAGTGTTCCGGGACAGTGCTGTAGAGAACCTGTCAGAATTCTTTGGCCGGTTCCGGCAACTCAACATTGGGAGCAGCGATCAGCTCGATCGGCTGGTCGATCAAGTCCAGGCCGTCGTGCGGGGTGTAAAGCCGCAGGAGCTGCGCGACAAGGATTCGTTGCGAAAGTACGTGGCTACGGAGTTGTCGGCCGTGCAGGCCACGTTGGACGGGTTGCTGGTGGACCGCCCGCGGCGCAATATCCTGCGCCGGCCCAAGTAGGAATGCCGCCATGCAGATTGTAGTAACTCCCACAGGCACGATCCGCTGCCTGTACGATGAAACGCTCGACCTGCACGTATTTGGTCAGCCTGAGATTCAGCGCGGCTCTCATGTGGAGCCTACGGCGGCTGGCCAGTGGCTGGCGGATCTGTCTCCGGTACGCGGGCCAGTTCTCGGCCCGTTTTCACTTCGTAGCCAGGCTCTCGATGCCGAACGAGAGTGGTTGGAAGCCAACTGGCTTATTTGTCCCGACGATCTTGCTTCCAGGCCGTAGCTCCGTACTCCGCCGCCTCTTTTGATTGTGGAGTGAAGTCGTTCTGTGCGGGTGATCTCAGTTTTGGATCGATCCCGTACACACCGCCTGTCTCCTGGGCAGGTAGTTGTGGCTTGCTTGCAGATGGCTTGTCCTCGCAATACCAGAAGTTGTCATGGAATTCGAAGGTGTCGGCCAGGGTATTGGGTCCAATGTTCACGAAGACTTGGACGTCACTAAGGCGAAACACGATCAGATTTCTTTCAAAACGGCCGTTGCGACAGGAGACGAAACCATCCGCGTTTGTTTCTTGCAGGACGCGAAAGATCCATTTGCCAGGATGATAGATGGTGTTGTACCTGACTAACGCTCCATCCACGCCCACGAAGGCAAGAGGCGCTTGGCTGCCCACAAATGTGCAACCCTCGACGGTGATGTTGCGGGCTTCGTATTTGGCGCCCAAGGGTCGAAAGAACGGGAGTCCGGTGGAACCGCCAAGGTTGATCGCCCGAGCTCCGGCACTGAAGAATGTGCAGCCACGAATGACAATTTCGCTCGAGCCGCCTTTCATTTGCGGTCCCGTGGTCTGAGAGAATCCCCCCTTACCGTTAAATTTGCAGTCTTGAATCAGGCCCTGATGGCAACCGACCATGTCGAGGGCCTGTCCACCCCAGCCCGTGATTATGCAGTTGCTCACAGTAAAATCGTCCACTCCCGACAGCTTGATTCCGTCAAAGTTTCCCTCCGGACCAATCTCGCTGACACGGATCTTCTCCAGCACGATGTGCTGAGATGGCGTGTCGTAGGTCCCTCCATCGTCGATATTGATGCCGTTATGCTTCTGGCCCTTCACGGCGATATTCCGCAGGGTCAAGTAAGAACAGTCACTGAGGTGCCAGGCTTCGTTACCTCCTTCAAATAGCGGCGGATTGTCTGGGTCGCTTCCCTCGATCGTGATGGGCCTGTCCTGGGTGCCCTTCAGGTCTGTTGCAAATACCCCTGGCCGGTAGCGACCGGGCGCGATCTGGATCCGCGTTCCCGCCTGGGCTTTGTGCAGTGCGTCACGTAAAGACGCATCATCAGTGACGCTAGTTTCCCTCTCTCCACCGTCGCCTGCTGGAGGCTCAGCACTTTCCAAGGGGGGCGTCAAAAGGCCAAGTGCTAGTAAACAACTCCACGCGCTGGTTGCCATTCTCGCTGGCGCAGTTTTCATGGTTCTGGCCTCGCTGTGTTCTGGCCTCACTGTGAATAAGTGAC
>JAIOPX010000089.1 GCA_021413705.1 Planctomycetota bacterium
CGCCGGTGGGAGTACCACCGCGGGAGTCAAACTGCTGGCCCCCACAATGGCCACACGTTGGCCGTTCGATTCGGACCTCGATGATCGGGGCCGTGGTCCAGTCAATGCGGGGCTGGTTGGTGGGCTTGTCCATGCTCATCCTGATTTCCCTTCCATCTCAGCCACCGCGTTAAGGAACTCTCTGCGCCGCTCTGCTTCGGACAGGCGCGGTCCATCGTCTGCCAAAGCGTCGTCCACAGATCGCACGAGGGGCACAGCGGGGAGTGGCTTGGGCGCGGGAAGCTTTGCGGGCCGTCGTGGATTCGTCGGCCACTGGAACGCACCAGACTTCGCTAGGCACGTCATCAGGTAGGCCAGCGGATCGCGTGGCTGTTTGATGCGGACGCCTTCTATGGCGTCGGCAAGCACTTGCTCGTCGAGGCGGCCTTCAGCGATTGCCAGGCACACGCCTTGGAGATCTTTACAGGGCAGGCCAGTGTGGCCGATCGCCTTACAAGCACGCTCGTAGCGTGCTGCTGCCCAGCCGCGGTTGCTGTCTGGTTCTGGATGCTTCTCTTCCTCGGAAGTCTTTCCCTGAATCTCCCCCACACGGTCACCGTTCGCGTCAGCGAATGTTTGACCATATAGGATTTTAGGATAGGAATTTGAAGATAATACCTTTGAAGATAAAGAGGCCGCCGTCTTTTTTACTGGGGTACCGCCGTGATTTTTACTAGGTACCGCCGTCTTTTTTACTACCCCGCCGCCGTGATTTTTCATCGTAGACCGTGCTCCTACTGCACTACCACTACGATTTATACCGCCGTCTTTTTTACTACCCTTCAGGGGGGATGGTGGCACCCTGAAGTCGATGTTGAGCGCCACTTCGTTATCGTAGCGGTCGATGATTCGGCGATTGGAAAGGCTCCAAAATCCCTGAACCACTGCCGGCCGGGTCAGCCCCGTCATCCGCTGCACCGTCGTGAGGCTCAGTTCCATTCTGTCATCCGCGCAGCCGGTTTCGTTATCGGCCACCATTTGAATCAGCATCCATTGCGCGCCCAGCAGGGAATAGATCGCCCGCTCAGACCACTTTGATAGATGCTCGGCAGCCCAGCGCGGCAACACGCCGTAAGGCGCTTTGTGATCGATCGCCTTGGCGGTCAGCACGTACGTGCATGTACGTCGCCGGCGCCAGCTTTCACCCAATGCTTCGCGGCCCCTGTATTCCAGATAGCCAGCCGCAACCAGTTTTGGCAGATGCTCGCGCACCACGCGGGGGGACAGCCAGGCCGCGGCCGCAATGCTCTCTTGTGACGCAAAAGTCCGCCGACGCTTGCCGCCGCAAAGCTGATAAAGACCGCCCAGCGTTTGCGCTGCTGGCCCGCATTCCTTCATGGCCAAGCGCGACAGGGGAATATACTCTTCCCGGATCGCGTCGATCTGGTCCATTCCATCCGTGGAAGCGGGGCTCATTGGGCAGCCCCTATTGCTCTGCGGCCTTGTGTGGCCATAATTCGTGTATCCGTTCCGTTTCCGCATGAAACAACGAAACAGCCCTTGGTTTGGTCGCCGGGGCTGTTTTCGTTTAGAAGTATTCCTTCGTGGCCAGCTTGCGACGTCGTGTCGTAGGTGGTGCTGGTGGCGTTACAGCCCGCGCCGTTTCAAACGCCTCGATATCGCTCTCGTCGATCAAGAAGCGGGGCTTCCCGCCTCGATCGGCAGCCGCATTGAATGCCCGTAGTTCGCCGCGCACGATCCAGCCAATGATTTTGGCGGGTTTGCAGCCGTAGCGGACTGCAAGTTGCGGGGGCGTGAGTTTCCGGCGGTTGGATTTTGGAAGGATCATTGCGACACCTTCCTGCTGGCCTCACTTCGTTGGAGCGATAATTTTAGCAATCGCCGCAAAAGCTGACGCTCGCGAATGTTTGCCCCAATGCGTTCTCGAATAACCTCGGGATCCGGGATGCAAACCTTGTTGTCCCTGAGGAATACTTCGATCGGCAATTCGTTTGTTGCTTGCATGAAAAAACCCTCACTAAGAATGGCTGTCCTATGCAGTCCATTCTCGTGAGGGCTAGTTATGCGGCAATTGACAAACGCGTCCTATTTTTTGTCCTGAAACCAATCCAACATAACTACACCCTTCTTGATGCTAATCGTGTAGGGGGCATGCAGTTCCAACATCACATGCCTCGCCCTGTTAATCGCCCTAATTAGTGATTCGCTTTCAATAGGACCGCTCCAGCAGGCTGCGATCAGATCTGTTTTTTTGGCTTTCTGCCCGCTTTGTTTCAATAAATAGCGGATAGCTGCTAGAGCTGCCTTTGGCAACTTGTCTCCGTTCACTTCGTGCCACTCGCCGCCTACGTTCAGGTATGCCCGAATCTCGTTTACCGCTTTGCGGATGGATTCGAAAGTCGGACGCCAAAGGGTGGAACGCCGAAGTTGGTCGCTTAGGTCGCGATAGCCGCAATCATCCAACTCCCGCCGCAGTCGGTCGGCAAAAAATCCGGCTGCTTCAACTATTCGAACTGGGCCCGTTGACGGCGTATCGGACTTCGCTATGGTCCTCAAAAGGATATTGCACAGGTCCAAAATCTGATATTCGGGTGTTGCGGCATCCCAGGCATCCTCGCCGTCGCGCTCGATAATCCGAAGGCTGCCGAAAATGTTTTCCCGGTCTGAAAATTCCTCCCAATTGTCCTCTGCCGTCGGAGGGAACACCGCACGGGGAAGCCCGCTTTTCTTGGCCATTAGAAATTCTCCAGTTAGTGCGGCTCGGTCGGCCCCAAACTGGAGAAAGGGGCCGACCGTGGCCGCGGATTCGTGCCGGTTGTTCAGGCCGACGCGAGTGAACAAATACATCCTAACAAATCGCCCCCCTCTGGCAAGCTACTTTGGCTTACGGATTGCCTTGGTTTTGGTGGTCTTCGTGGCCTTGGTCTTCGGCGGGAATAGCCAGGCGTGGACGTAGGCGGTCACGGCCTGCAACCGCTCGTCGCTGATCCGCTCCCGGTAGTGGCTGGCCATATCGTCCTTGGCGTGCCCCATGATCAGATCCACGGCCGGCTGGTCCCTTGTTTCGCCCCCGATGGTTTCAAAGACGTGGCGCAACGTGTAGAAGCCCAGGCCGGGCCTGTGGAGCTTTAGTTCGTCCAGCAGCTTGCGCATCTCCTTGGCGATCGGGTTGTCTGAAGTGGACTTGGCCCAGGGCTGGCCGTACTTCGTGAGGAACAGCAGCCCCGCGGTATCGGCGGTTTTGGTCTTCGGTCGCGCTGCTATGGCCTTCTGCAATGCCTCGATCGTTTCCGGCCACAATGGGCAGCGGCGGTTAATGCCCGTCTTCGGTCTCGGGTAGGCCAGCCAAGCACCCTTCAGGTCCACGGCCTTCAGCGGCAGCATCCCGCAATCGTGGTTGCCCAGGCCGCAGTTGATGCCCAGCAGTAGCATGGCTTTGAGCGGCACCCCGGCGCCATCAATCAGCCGCTTCAGTTCCGCCGCTTCGAACATACGCGGCCCCTTGGTGGCCCGGTGGATTCGCAACACCTTCTTGGAGGGGCGTTTGAACTCCGGCCCATATCGCATCGGCTTGTCGATCAGGGCAGCGTCGTAGGCGTGTTTGAACAGAATGCGGATGCGTTGGATCTCATTGCCCAGCGCGACCGGACCCAGGGTCTTGGCCAGATCCCGGCGGAGCTTCGCGAAATCGTCCCCCTCAATGTCGTCTGCCAGCCGTTCCTTGCCTAGCTTCGTGACCACGTACTCCGCAGTGGAGTAGTAGTCCTGATAGGTCTGAGGCGTGATCTCGCCGTTGTCCTTCAGACTCTCTTTGGTTTCCAGGAAGTGATTGACCACGTCGCGGACCGTGACACCCGTTGACTCCTGCCTCGGCTTGCGGCCCGCGTGGAGAGCATCCCGCTCATCCACGTACTTCTTCAGGGCAGCATCGGGATCGGACCACGGGCCGAAGTAAACCAGCTTGCCCCTGATCTTCTTGGCCCAGCGGCGGGTGGCGTGGGGAAACAACGGAAAGTCCGGATAAGGCTTGGCCGGCTTGTCGCTCTTCGCAGTTGCGGTAGACTTCATGGCTTGTCGTCCTGGTAGTGCGGGTGTCAGAACGGGTGTCAGCCATAATGATAGCAAGCACTGCCAGAATTGCAAACACCCTGCAAATTGCAGGGTTTTGGGCCCGTAGCTCAGTTGGTTAGAGCAGGGGACTCATAATCCCTTGGTCGGGTGTTCGAATCACCCCGGGCCTATTAAATTGAAGATGGGATCAGCGAAAGAATGCCTCATTGGTCATCGATGATAGCCAAACAAACATTCAGGATATTGACAAGTTTGTTATAATCGGCAATATCTGAAGCATGGCGACGCTGATTATAACCCGCCTGCGCAAAAACAGTTTGCAGCTCTGCCCGGCTCGATCCAAGCGAGGATTCGCCGAGTGTTCATGCGTTTGCAGCAGTGGCCGGCCGTCAGCGGAGCCAAAGCGCTTCGGGGGAATTTAGCGGGTTGCTTCCGAATCCGAACTGGAGACTATCGAGTTCAGTTTAGAGTCACCGGGCCGGTCGGCGCCCTGGTTGTAACAGTGGAAAAGATCGGGCATCGCGACGGCTTCTACGACGAATAAAAAAAGGAATCGTCCATGATTCAAATGGTTAAAGTCAAAGGAAAACGCTATGCGCTCGTGGAGCCTGCCGAACTGAAGCGACTTCAGCGGCTGGCAGCGCTGCATGAGGCATTGCCTCCCTACCCGTCGGCGGATGTCAAAGGGAATCGCCCGGCCGTGGAGTTTGCCACCGTATCGATCGCGCGGACGATGATCCGCCAGCGCAAAGCCGCCGGGTTGACACAGGAGGAATTGGCCCGTCGAGCAGGTGTTCGGCAAGAAACGATTTGCCGACTCGAGTCGGGGAAGCATTCCCCCACGGTGCGGACTGTGCAGCGCATTGAGCGGGCGCTGGCGCGCGCGGCCAAACGCCGCTGACGATGTTCCATCCTCGGCATGGAATTGAAGGTCGATTGGTATTCCTCCGCGCGGAGCCGCAAACTTATGGAAATCATTCCTATGATGCGTTTTCTGGCGGGGATGTTTTTGTTTTCCCTTCTCTCGGCTTCCGCTTCCGCGGCCGAGTCCAAGCCGAACTTCCTGGTCATCTTCACCGACGACCAGACCTTTCGGGCCATCGGCTACAACAATCCCGAGATCCGCACGCCGACGCTCGATCGCCTGGCGCGGGAGGGTGTCATTTTCTCCCACGCCTACGCTGCCTCGCCGATCTGTGTCGCCAGCCGAGCGAGCGTCATGACGGGGCGGTTTCCGCAGCAGCATCGCACGGTCGGCCTCGATACCGCCAGCTTCCTGCCTCGCGTTGAAAGCGGAAAGCAAAAACCTCTGCCCGCCTATCTCAGCGGCGCGGGTTACGTCACCGCGCTCTGCGGCAAGTCTCACCTGGGCGACCCGCGCCGCTATGGTTTCACCGCGGGGAAGGAACACAACGATATCACGGATCGCCAGTCGCTGGCCTTTGCCACGGATTTCCTCACACAACGGGGAAAAGACCAGCAACCATTTCTTTTGTGGTTCGGCATGCGGCAGCCCCACATTCCCCTGCGGCCGGAGCAGAAGTGGCTTGAACTCTATCCCCAGCCGCTTTCGATCGCCCCGAACTTCCGCGAAGCGCCGCTGAAGGAAAGCATCTACAACCAAGGGCTGCCAGGGCAGGCCTACTACCGCGATTCCAACGCCACCGGCAATTACAAGAAAGCCGCTTCCGGGCCGCCCCGCTCCCGAGAGACCATTCAGGATTTCACTCTGGCCTACTACGCCACGATTAGCCACCTCGACCACCAAGTGGACGAACTCGCGAAGCAGCTCCAGCAAGCTGGGCTGGCCGACAACACGATCATCGTCTATCTCTCCGACAACGGCTATTTTCTCGGCAACCACGGCCTGGGCAACAAGATCACCATGCACGAGGAATCGGTCCGCGTGCCGATGTTCTTTTCCGGCCCAAAACTGCCGCGACACGGAGTAACCTGCGATCAACTCGTCTCCAGTGTCGATCTGCTGCCGACGCTGCTGGAATTGGCAGGCGTGCCGCGTCCCGAGGGATTGTGGGGCCAGTCCCTCGTGCCGCAACTTACGGATCCCAAGCGGCCGTTGCGAGAATATGTCGTCAGCGAGTGCGTAGGAGTCGAAGGGAAGCCAGGTCAAGGGCACCGCATGGTCCGCACCGACCGTTGGAAATACGTGCTCACCGATGTCAACGACGAAGCCCTGTTCGATGAGCAGGCGGATACCTATGAGCTGAAAAATCTCGCCCACGAGGACTCGCAGCGAGAGACGCTCAACAAGCTACGGCAGATGATGCGTCAGTGGATGACGGTCGTTGAAGACGGGCACGCCAAGCCGCCGGGGGAATAGTCCTCGGACAGCGGCGGA
Organism: Planctomycetota bacterium; assembly: GCA_021413705.1. GTDB lineage: Bacteria > Planctomycetota > Planctomycetia > Pirellulales > UBA7805 > JAIOPX01. Next base: position 6,431 of record JAIOPX010000089.1, read on the forward strand.
GTCGAGAGGCAGGAGTACGATTAAGATTAGGAGGATGAGTAGGAGGGAGAGTAAGAGAAAGATTGTGAGGCTGGAGGTGCAGGCGCGTCATCCTACTCTTAATCCTGCTCCTTCTCTTCCTCCTCTTCATAATCTTAATCTTCATCCTAATCTTAATCCTGCTTTTCTCCTGACAAAGCCCGGATTCTCGATCAGCCCCCGCTCACTTGAAGAACCGGGGGCTAGCGCCATGCGGCTGATCAAAATGAGGGGTGGCTGTTTTTCCTACTTGATTTTTGGAGCAAATCGGGTATGGTGATGGTGTGTCAAAGGGCGGTATTCGCTCCTGGAAGAGCGAAACGCCTGACATGTGCGAGGTATCCTATCAGAGCTTGGGCTGAAGCCTAAAACACTTCAGGATCAGGTATCAGAAGAGCCCGCCCCAACACGCGATATGCGTCGTGGGGCGGGCTCTTTTCGTTGATGGGTGGTTTTTTCGACGCAAAGCCGCGAAGGGGCAAAGACCCCGGCGCGCCGGGACATGCTGCGCGCAAAGAAGAGAAGGAGAATCACGCACACACGATAGTTCGAAAGCACGAAAACGAAGCTCGTTTGAAAAAGAACCTTCCAATTCTGCGCTGAAGCTGCGCGCGTTGGAGTAGAACCTTCACACCTGAATTGACCAAACAACGGAGAACGACCGGCGGACACAATCGGCAACCTATTGCCGAGTAACAAGTTGCGGCGGAGAACACGAAGATTACTCAGTAGGGTGGGTGCTCGCACCCACGCGGCGGCAACAGCGAGTGAACGTGGTGGGTGCAAGCACCCACCCTACCAGTTTTGAAGGAGAGATCCCCATGACCCAACACCATCGCGCCACGTTCGACCCAAAGGAAATGCCCGACATGCCTCATATGGATACGATCCATGTCCAAAGGAATCCCCATGTGCCGAAGCCCAAGATGACTCCCGAGCGGGAATACATTCTCTGCGAACAGGCTTTTGGGCTCCGGGCCCGGGGCAAGACCTATCGCCAGATGGCCGCGCTGTTGGGCATCTCGGTCTCAGCCGCCTATGCCCGCGCGCAGACGTTCATGATTGCCGAGAACGAGCACCATGAACACTTTCCTTCTGATACTCGAGCTGAGTGCGAGAGCCTGTTGCGTCAGACCGTCGGTCCGGTGGTCGCCGATGCCCAACTGGGTAACCTGGCGTCGTTTCGCGCGCTCGTCTCCTATTCCAACACGATGCTCAAGTGGTCCAAAGTTCCCAATCCCTCACGACGAAAGCTCTGCCGTCGGATAGAGCGGCTTAAGAAGTACATGGATGAGCAGGATCCCGACCTGTCACCTACTCGACAGAAGCAGGCTGAACACATGGCCCAAGAAGCACCCCCGGGCAGAGCCCGGGGCTCTGCCACGGGGGAGCAGGCTGAGATGGCCGAGCAGATGGCGAAAGAAACGGGAGAACAGACCGGAGAACACGCGGAGAACATTGGGAGAACAAGCGGCGAACAGAATCAGCAACCTATTGCCGAGCAACAAGTTGCGGCGGAGAACACGAAAAGCGCTCGAAGCTCTGCGAAGCGGCCCGGTAGCGGCGGCGGATCGGCGGGGATCAACGTGGTGCTGATGATGATTTTGTTGGCCACGGTAGCCCTCGGTTGCCGAGCGTGGGCTGGGTATCCGAGTTTGCGCGTCGTGGAGAGTCAGGATCAAGGATCCGCGACGAAGAATAGGAAAGGTGCCAGCCACCAAAACTGGGAGACATGGGTGATTGGGTGCCTCTGCGGTCAGCCACGATTCTCTACATCTCGGTCGGCTCAGTGGCGTCTGGCTCGCCGTATTTTGTCATTATCACCAGCGACGACGGCTCCGACTTTACGGCCACTCCTCTTTCCAATCTACTGCCCCTGGTGGCAATACTTCATCAGGTGCCACGTACGTCCAAACCGCGATTCTCGGTCGTGCGGCCCACAACAACACGCGCCGGTAGAGACCGGTGCCGCTCGCTGCGTCGAAATCCTCCAGCAAGTCGATCCGTGGCAGGCGACGGTCCACTTCGGTGAGATCGATAATCTCGCCACGCACCAGCGGCCAGGCTTCGTCGTCCTGCTGAGGTGCGTAGGCCGGAGCGACTGCTTTGCTCAACTCTTGTTGTCGATTCCCATCCGCCACATAGTCGGCAGTGCCAATCGCCAGCAGGTCACCCAGGGGCGCCAGCAGCATCGGATAGCCTTGCCGAAGCTGAAACAGCCGGCCGCGCACTTCGGCCGGTTCTACTTTGGCTCCGTCTCCAAAATACCGGGTGTGGTTCGACTGGCCACGTTTCAGCGTGCCATAGACGAACAGGCGAAGTGTGGCTGCTGTTTCGATCATGAGTTGGTGACTAAAAGAATATACCGGTCGGCCGCCCTGGACGCCCGGGCCGAGGATATTCTGCCTCATAACCCGGGCGGATCGCTATTGGGTATCTGGGGAAAATCAGTTAGATTGGGCGATCCTGGCGGACCGCTTATCGCTGCGTGGAAAGGATGCCGCAGTCTTATGACAACAACTCTTGGAGAATTGGCGCGCCTGGTCGGAGGGCGGCTCAGTGGCGATGCGTCGATCCGGATTGACGGAGCGGCAACGCTCAACACGGCCACGAAGCACGAGATCTCGCTTTTGGACAGCCGCCAACGGGAGCGAGAACTGCTCGTCTCCACGGCCGCTGCCGTCGTTACGCCCAACGATTTTGTCCCCGTCGGCCGACCTGCCATCCAGGTGGACAATGTCCATGCGGCGTTTGCCGCCATCGTGCGGCATTTCCGGCCCCAGCGCGAGGCGGCTCGCATCGGAGTCAGCCCGGCGGCGCATGTCAGTCCATCGGCCGTGCTGGCACAAGACGTCGATATTCATCCGGGCGTATCCATCGGCGACGACGTGCATGTTGGCGCTCGCTCCACCATCCACAGCGGCGTATCGCTGATGTCCGGCTGCCGGCTGGGCGAAGACGTCGTGGTCTTTCCCGGCGCCGTGCTTTACGAAAACACCGTGGTCGGCAATCGCGTCATTATTCATGCCGCCGCAGTGCTAGGCGCCTACGGTTTTGGATACGACTCGCGCGGCGGTCGCCATGTGCTCAGTGCGCAACTTGGCCATGTCGAACTGGGCGACGACGTGGAAATTGGCGCCGCCACGACGATCGACCGGGGAACCTACGGCCCCACGGTGATCGGCGAAGGAACCAAGATCGACAACCAGGTGATGATCGCCCACAACTGCCGGATCGGCCGTCACAACATGATCTGCTCGCAAGTCGGCATCGCCGGCAGCACGTCCACCGGCGACTATGTCGTGATGGCAGGGCAGGTAGGCGTGCGCGATCACGTCCATATCGGCACCCGCTCGGTGCTGGGAGCGAAAGCGGGCGTCAGCAACGACGTGCCGGAAGGGGTCTGCATGATCGGCATCCCCGCCACGCCGGAGCGCGAACAGAAACTCAAGCAGGCGGCCCTGGCCAAGCTGCCCGAGATGCGCAAAGAGCTGCGCAAGTTGCAGCGGATCGTCGAAAAGTTGACCGGCACCCGGCTCGACGAAGAAGACCAGCACGGCGACGGATCGACGGCAGCTGCCTAAACAACAAATTAACCGGCGAGCGGGGGGCGTAAGCCCCCCGTTTTTTCATGCAACCTGGCGTTGTCCATCAAGCTCACGATGTGAAAACTCGCCGCATCGGCTTGATCGCGGCCTGGGGACGCTATCCTATCATCGTGGCCGAGGCGCTCCAACGCCAAGGCTATGACACTTACTGCCTGGGCGTGAAAGAACATGCCGACGAGGCGGCTCTGCTGCCGCTGGTGGCCGATTTCCGCTGGATTGGCCTGGGCGCCTTGGGGGCCGCCATCCGCTATTTCCGCCGCCATCAGGTTCAGCAAGCAACCATGGCCGGCAAGTTTCACAAGCGGATGTTGTTTCATCGTTGGACCTGGGTGAAACACCTGCCCGATTGGACTGCTCTGCGAACATTCTATCCCCACATGATCGGAACCCACGGCGACCGCAAGGACGATACCTTGCTGAGCACGCTGATCGGTGCGTTCGAAAAAGTGGGAGTCCGATTTCTACCTGCCACCGATTTTGTGCCGGAGATCCTCGTGAAGTTCTCACAGTTGACGCATCGCGCGCCCAGCCGGGCGCAACGCAAAGACATTGAGTTCGGCTGGCGGCTGGCCCGGGAGATGGGTCGGCTCGATATTGGCCAGAGCGTGGTCGTCAAAGACCGCGCGATTCTGGCGGTGGAGGCCATCGAAGGAACCGACGAGTGCATCCGCCGCGCCGGCCTATTGTGCAAGGACGGCGGCTTCACGGTGGTTAAGCTGGCCAAACCGCAGCAAGACATGCGGTTCGATGTGCCGACGATCGGCATCGGCACGCTGGAATCTCTCGCCGCCAGCGGCGGCCGAGTGCTGGCTATTGAAGCCGGCAAGACGATCGTGGTCGATGAACCGCAAGTGATCGCCATGGCCGACCGCCTAGGCCTGGCCATTGTAGCCCTCGATGAAGCCACAGCATTAGCTGGCCCCACCGACGCCGAAACCGCCGCGTAAGTAGGTCCATTCTGCCGGAATGGACCTGTTGGGGACGGCGATAGATCCTGGGAACTGTACGACTTGGCAATCTAACCTGCAATCAAAGGTCCACTTCGGCAAAGCCGATCTACTATGCCATAACTTCTTATTGCATCGCACTTTAGGGCCACGCCAAGCCTCTTTCTCGCCTCGACTTCGAAAAACTTCCCAGATTTTCGCACATAATTGGCGCCCCGCGGGAGTGAAGTCATATCTGGGGGCGATGTATCCTTCGCGCTTCGCGTGAAGACCCGCATCACGCTTTAGTGTGATGAATACTATGGTCGGTGCTTGCAAATGAATTCCAGCGGCAAAGTCAAATCGAACGACGGCTCGGTCGGCGACCGGGGCGATCTGTTTCTGCCTCTTTTTCTTTCTCACCAGCAGCAGCTCTACCTGCACATCTTTTCGTTAGTCCCGCAGCGTCAGGACGCTGCCGATATCCTGCAGCAGACGGCACTGATGCTGTGGAAGAAGTTCGACGAGTTTTCACCCGGGTCCGATTTTCTCGCCTGGGCATCGCGGATCGCCTACCTTGAGGTGCTGCATTTGCGGCGCGGCAAGGCCCGGCACAATGAAATCCTCGACCACGACGTGCTCGACCAGGTGGCCGCCGCCGCTCCGCAGCAACAGTCCTTCCTCGACACTTCGTTTGCCGCACTGGAGTTCTGCCTGGCTCGGCTCTCCACGTCCGACTCCGACCTGCTGAAGCGCCGTTATGAGCGGGGCGAAAGCGGCTCTGAAATCGCTAATCAACTGGGCCGCCCTGCCAATTCGATCTCCAAATCGCTCGGCCGCATCCGCCGGGCGTTGGCCGAGTGCATCCGCCGCCGCCTGGCAATCGAGGAACAGGCAGGAGGCGCCCCATGACCGCATCGAACCATGCGACTGGATCGAACGACGCCCGCCGCCAGCTTGATGAGTTGCTCGACCTGCTGGGCGAGGAGGCGCTCACGGCTGACGGCCGCCAGCAACTGAACACGATTCTCCGCGAGCATCCGGAGTTGCTCGGCCACTATCTTCAGTCCGCCTATGTCCACGCAGCCCTGACCGTGCGCGGCCAGGAGATGCCGTTACCCGTGATGGATCCCGTCATACCAGCCCGAAGCGCCAGCGAGGCAGTGGAACCGGGAATAACCCAAGGGGACAGTCCCATTTTTGGTTTCCAAAAATTAGGACTGTCCCCATCCACATTCCGCATTTCCGCCTTCGCCGCCGTGGTCGCATTCATCGTGATCGGCATCCTGGTCTACTCTTTGTGGCCCGGTCCAAGCCAACTACCTGTGGTCCAGCAGACTCCGGCCGCGAAAATCGCCAACCAGGCGGACGCCAAGTGGAAAGCAGCCTTCTCTCCCGCGGGCAACAATGTGCTTACCGCCGGTCAGCGGTTGATGCTGAAGAGCGGGTCGGCGGAGATCACATTCAATAGCCAGGCCAGGGTGATATTGGAAGGCCCAGCGGAGCTGACGATCGTGGATGCGGCAGCGTGCCGGTTGGCGGGCGGCAAACTTGTGGCGCATGTGTCCGGTCCGGCCAAAGGGTTCAAGGTCCACACGCCCGACGGCACCGTGACCGACCTGGGGACGGAGTTTGGGGTGTATGTCAATACTGGAGCTGAAGACCCGCAGGCAGTGCAGGAGGAAGAGCAGCAGACGGGTGGTGGTCCGCAGTTCGATGGCAAACAACCGCCGGTGACAGAAGTCCATGTCTTCAAAGGCCAGGTGGTCGTGGCGCCCGGGGATCAACTCGCCCAGGCCACCGGGGAGAATCCGCCTCCCCAATCAGAAATTAGAAATCAGAAATCTAAAATTCTCTCCGCCGGCGAGGCCGTCACCATCAGCAAGAACAAGGTCCAGCCGCTGCCGGCCGCCGATCCGTTCCAGTTCGCGCTGGACAAGCTCCACGGCCGTCCGCGCACCGTGCTGCTGACCGAAGACTTCGAGGCCCTCGACCGGGGCCCGATCGATGAGTCCAAAGCCCCATGGATCGTGCGAGGGACAGTGCGCCAGCACCAAGGGGTGGCGGTGATCGACCCGGCCGAAAGGCTGGCCGCGTTCGGGGCGCCACTGCCGGAAGCCTCCGCCGGAAAATTGCCGTTCAGCCAACGCGCGGTCTCGCTGGCCTTCACGGGTCTGCCCCCCAACGTGCCGCCGCTGTTGGGACGCGAGATCGACGGCCGTGAGTTGGCCCGTCGCTGCCAGGTGCTCATCGAGTTCGACCTCATGCCCGAAGGCAAGGGGCTTGCCTCTTCGCTGGCGTTTGCGTCGGCGGTGGAGCCGGGCGCGGAGATTGTGCTGTGGAAGGACGCCGAGTTCGCGACCTGGCGCTGAAGCCCCCCGTGCCGAAAGTCGATTGGACCACGCCGCCGCGTTACATCGTGTTTGGCTTTCCTGTGCAAGACTCCGGCGGCGGAGGCATCCAGTGGCTGGACAATATCCGCGTCGAGGTGATTTCAAATTAATGATTGCTGATTGCTGATTGAAGAAGGACGCAACCGAAACAGTCCAACACCCATCTCCGAAATCTACAATTCACAATTTCCTGTCCCCCAGGAGAACGCTTATCACACACGCCGGCTTGTCAATCCAAAACTCGCAATTCGAACTTTCACCGTTTTCCGTCGCCCCCGGGATGTTCCCGGCCGGCATCAGAAACACGCGTCTAACACCCACAGGTACGTCAATGTTATCGCTCAAGAATTCGCTGCACGTCGTCCGTTTCGCAATCGTGGCTGCTGTCGCAATTGGATGCGCGCAAATCGCGCATGCCACGCCGGTGACTGTCACCAACTTCAGCTTTGAAAATCCCGCATTGACGGACGGCAATGACAATGCCCCTCCCAATCCAATCCCTGGCTGGACGACGACCACTTGGGGCACTTGGAATCCGACAAGCGGCGAATTCACGGGTGGCGCCGGCACTCCTCTCGGCGCAGATGGAGAACGTAACGCCTACATCGGGGCAGGCGGGGCCGGAAGCTAGTCACAGAATCCCACGACCATTTTGGCAAACACAACCCAGACTATGTGACCTCGTTTAACAGTTCAACCTTCGGTGCCGAGGTCGGAAATCAATTGTTTATCGTCTATGCCCACCCAGTTGCTACAGGCGCCGTCTCGGTTGACAACGTGCGGCTGGATGCCACGGCTGAAGTTAGCGGCGTCCCCGAGCCGAGCACGTTCGTCCTGGCCGCGCTGGGCCTGGCCGGGCTGGGGCTGGTCGCGTGGCGGAGGCGGAACAGAAATGTGGAATGAGGAATGCGGAATGTGGATTGACAGGAAGTCGATCCGCGGCCCTGCCGCGCGTGGAGTGGACCCCGCGTCAATGGTATCGCGTGCGACTGCTGCTGGACGTGGCGGAGGGCCAACT
>JAIOPX010000114.1 GCA_021413705.1 Planctomycetota bacterium
CTGGCAAACCTCGGCCGCCGACGTCACCGCCGAACCGAAGTTTGGACTCTGGCCGCTGGTCTTCGGCACGATCAAGGCCACGCTCTATGCGATGCTCTTCGGCGCTCCGCTGGCGCTGATGGCCGCCATTTTCACGAGTGAGTTTCTCACCCGGGCCGTCAGGCTGCGCATCAAGTCCATGGTGGAAATGATGGCCAGCCTGCCCAGCGTCGTGCTCGGCTTTGTCGCCGCGTTGGTCATCGCGCCGGTGGCCGAGAAAATCATGCCGGCCATCCTGGCGTCCCTGGCCACTATCCCGCTCGCCTTGCTCCTAGGCGCGTGCCTGTGGCAGCAGTTGCCCCGCAGCACGGCGCTGCGCTATGCTAAATGGCGATTGCCGTTGTCGGCGGTGATGTTATTCTCGGGCGTGTTGTTTGCCTGGCTCCTGGGGCCTCTGGTGGAGCGATGGTTGTTCGCCGGCAATGTGATGCTCTGGCTCGATGGCCAGCAAGGCTCCGGCACAGGAGGCTGGGTGATCATTCTCCTGCCACTCTGCGGTCTGGCGGCAGCGCTCATGGTCGTGCGTTGGATCAATCCTTGGCTGGTGAGTCTCTCGGGACGCTGGGGCCGGGCGCGTTTTGCCGCGCTCAACCTGCTGAAATTCCTGGCAGCCGCCGCTTGCACGCTGCTGCTGGCCGAAGCGCTCGGCGCACTGCTCACGCTATTGGGCTTCGATCCCCGCGGCGGTGTATTGGACACCTACGTGCAACGCAATGCTCTGATCGTAGGCTTCGTGATGGGCTTTGCCATCATTCCAATCATCTACACGATTGCCGAAGACGCGCTCTCCAGCGTGCCAGGGCATCTGCGCTCGGCATCGCTCGGCTGCGGGGCCACGACCTGGCAAACGGCATTCCGCATTGTCGTGCCCACGGCCACCAGCGGCTTGTTCTCGGCGCTGATGGTGGGGCTCGGCCGCGCCGTGGGTGAGACGATGATCGTACTGATGGCTGCTGGCAACGTGCCGCTGACAAGTTGGAATATCTTCAGCGGCTTTCAATCGCTCTCCGCTGGGATCGCGGTTGAACTCTCGGAGGCTTCGCAGGGCTCCACGCACTATCGCGTTCTGTTTCTGGCGGCCCTCTGTTTGTTCGTGCTGACGTTTGTCGTCAATACCGCGGCTGAGATGGTGCGGATTCGCTTCCGCCGCCGGGCGGTGCAGCTATGAGCAATCCAGCCCCAGTCGCATCACCCGTCGCGAACCCCCGTCGCCGCCGCAGCCGCATGGCGGGCCCCGGCTCGACCCTCCTGGCCGAAGGGGAGCCGATGGTCTGGCTCACCGGCGGAGCACTCGTCATCGCGCTGACCATGATCGTCGGATTGCTGACACTCGTCTTCTGGCTTGGCTCGACGACGTTTGTCGTGGGTCCACTGGTGCAACTCGAGTTGCTCGACGGCACCAAGCAGTTGGGTGAAGTCTCGCGCAGCGAGCAAGTCCCGTTGACCAGTGAACTGATCTTCCGCGAGCCTCCCGTGGTGCATCGGCAGATCATGATACAGTTGTTGGCTGAAAATGCGCAAGCCACCTGGCAGGCGCTGCCGGCGGAGATCGAAGCCCAGGCCAAGACGTTGCGCCAAGACGCCGTGGAAGTGGGAGCTCGCCTGACCGCGGAGCAAAATCGCCTCAAGTCGCTAGCAGCCGCTCGGCCGCCCGTACCCGAGTCGCCGGCCGCTCGTGCGCAGTGGATCCGAAATAACACCCAGGCCGAGGCGCTGCTTGCGGCGAGTCAACAAGTGGAGACGTTGACGGCCCGGCAAGAGGCGCTGCTGCGTCAGGCCGCCACGGCCGATGCAGTAGCTCAAGACTTACAAAAGAAACCCGACGCCGTGCCGCTCACGGCGCTGACATCACTCGACGAAGACGCGCAAACCGTGGTCGTGGATGCCTTGCTCGTCATTCGGGCGCGGCAACTGCGCGAGCCACACTTATCCGCCCGCCGCCGTTTGCTGCGCACCGGCAACTTCGACGTCACGCAAACCCATTTTGCCTGGGTGGCCGATTACCAGCTCAAGCCCCAAGGTGAATCGCAACCTGAGTGGGCCATGCTGGTCGAGCGGTTTGAAGACGGTCATTTCTTCGGCTTTCCAGAGGCTCTCGTTGTTCGCCATCTCCGTCCCATCGGCGCTGACGAAAAACAACTCGACGACCAGATCGCCATGCTGGCTCGCCACGCCGAAACGCTTAAGGCCGGGCCACGGAAGGAGACATTTGCCAAGGCGCTGGACGTGCTTCGCGCCGAGCGGAGCAAGTTGCAACGTGAACAAGTGGCCCTTTTCCTTTCACAGTTTTCCAAGGAACCCGACAGCAGAGAATTGGTGCAGGTGACTACTTCCGGCCGCACGATTCCCTTTCGTCAATCCGACCTGAAGGCCACGCCAGATGACGACCCCGTGGTGGAAGCGCGCGAGACGTTTACAGGTCCGGCGGAGGCCTGGAAGCATTTTGAAATCCACCACGCAGATGTACTGTCGCGCCGTCAGCAATGTCAGGCCATGGAACAAGAGGCGGCGGGCCGGTCGCACCAAGCGGTGGAAAACGCCCGGCTGAGATGCAAGCAGGCGGAGATTCGCCAGGCGGATGGACAGAGACACCAGCCACTTAAAAACAGTGCAGCGCCGCTCAAGTTACCGGTCTTCGACCTGGCCCAGCGACTGACTGCCCGTCAACGCGAAGTGGCGGAAGCTGGCAAGCAGGTGGCTGCGGCCGATGCGATGGTGGCCCGATTGCGGAAACTGTATGGAGCTGAATCGCCTCCTGCTCAAGCGGCCCAGTTGGTGGCCGCCGATTTGCGTGCCAGTGAAGCGCGACTTCGCGCCCAGCCAGAGGTAGCCGCACTCCAGCAACAACTGACCGAAGAGCCGGAAGATGCTCGCCAGGCCGTGCAGGAATATCTCCAGGCGGAACAATCCGCCCAGGCGGAAACCGCTGCGGTCGCTCAGCGCATGGTGCCTCTGAAGGCCGAGAACGATCGCTACGTGTTGCGGATGAAGACGGCTCAAAAGGCTGTCCGTCCGTTGCGGTTGGACCAGATTGTGCGCGCCATACCTTCAAACCGCCTGACTGCGGGCCAAAAAGCGAGTATCTACTTTGGCCGCTGGTGGGAGTTTCTCTCCGCCGCGCCGCGCAACGGCAATAGCGAAGGAGGAGTGTTCCCCGCCATCTTCGGCACTGTAGTGATGACTCTGCTGATGTCGCTGGCCGTGGTCCCGTTCGGCGTGCTGGCGGCGTTGTACCTGCGCGAATATGCCAAGGCGGGACCGATCGTAAGCATCATTCGCATCTCGATCAACAATCTGGCTGGCGTGCCGAGCATCGTCTTCGGCGTGTTTGGCCTGGGCTTCTTTTGCTACGTGGTGGGCGCCTACATCGACGGCGGACCGCGCAAGGCGCAGTTCGCCACCCTGCCGCTGGGAACCTGGTTGACGCTCACCACGCTGGCCGCCGTGATGTGCGTCGTGGCGTTCACCATCAGCCTGTTCGGACTGGCGGCGCGGCGGGCCGAGGCCACGCGCCGGCAGCGCGTCAGCCGCATCCTCGCTGGCGTGCTGTGGGTCGCCGCCACGCTGCTGGTGGTTTATCTGGTGGCCACCACGCCTCTGTTCAACGGTCTGTATCGCGCTCATGCGCCGAATCCCAAGTTTGGCACCGGCGGACTCCTTTGGGCCTCACTCACGCTGGCCTTGTTGACGCTGCCGGTGGTGATCGTGGCCACGGAAGAAGCTCTCTCCGCGGTTCCCAACTCGATGCGCGAAGGATCCTACGGTTGCGGCGCCAGTCGCTGGCAGACGATTCGCCGCGTCGTGTTGCCGCAGGCGCTGCCGGGCATCATGACCGGCATGATTTTGGCAATGGCCCGTGGCGCCGGCGAAGTTGCCCCGCTGATGTTGGTCGGTGCCGTGCATTCCGCACCCGTGCTCCCGGTGGACACGACCGCTCCGTTCGTTCACGCCGAGCGAAGCTTCATGCACCTGGGTTATCACATTTACTACCTCGGTTTCCAAAGCCAGAACAGCCAGGCCGCGATGCCGATGGTCTTCACCACGACACTGCTGCTAATCGCCATCGTGGCCACGCTCAATATCACCGCCATGTGGCTGCGGGCGCGTCTGCGCAGGCGGTTCCAACAGGGGCAGTTCTGACGATACAATGACTCCCACAATGTCACACGCCCTACCCGCCCAGCCGAGTCCTGCCAAGCCGCCCGAACCGGCCGCGCCGTCGCGCGCCTCGGGCACGGCCATGAGTCAGCGTCTGATGCGGATCGCCAAAGGGGAGTACGTCCCGGCGGTGGTCCACCCTGCCCTGGCTGCAGAGTCGAACATCCTTGAGATTCGCAATCTGAATCTGTGGTACGGCGTCAAGCACGCTTTGAACAACGTATCCATGGGTGTGCCGCGCGGCAAAGTGACGGCGCTGATCGGCCCCAGCGGCTGCGGCAAGTCCACCCTCTTGCGGTGCATCAACCGCATGAACGACTTGATCGACACCGTCCGCATCCAGGGAGACATGCGGCTGGGTGAAGATTCCATCTATGCGCCTGGCGTGGATGTGATCGAACTCCGCAAACGGATGGGCATGGTATTCCAAAAGCCCAACCCGTTCCCGATGAGCATCTTTGAAAACGTGATTTATCCCCTGCGAATCGACGGCCAGCGCAATCGGGCCGTGTTGAGCGAAGTCTGTGAACAGAGTCTGCGCAGCGCGGCCTTGTGGGAAGAAGTGAAAGACCGCCTTCAGGAAAGCGCTCTGAGCCTCTCCGGCGGACAGCAGCAGCGGCTGTGTATAGCCAGGGCGTTGGCAGGCGAGCCGGAAGTGTTGCTGTTGGACGAACCCTGCTCCGCGCTCGATCCGATCGCGACCAACAAGATCGAGGATCTCATCGGCGAGCTGCGCGGCGAGTATTCGATCGTCATCGTGACGCACAACATGCAGCAGGCGGCCCGCATCAGCGATTTCACGGCCCTGTTCTATCTGGGCCAACTGCTGGAATACGGCACGACGGCCGACATGTTCACCCGCCCGCAATTAGCCGAGACGCAGGACTATGTGACCGGCCGGTTTGGATAGATCGTATTTCTCACCACCAGGGACACCGCGGAGAAACGCGGGCTAGTCTGGCGGATCGCTGGAGGCTACACTACCCAGCCATACGGCGCTGTTGCTCTGCCCCCATCTCGGCGCCGCACAGGCAATCCTCTTTGGGGCCGCGCTAGCAAGGCGGCCGGCCTTCATGCTGAGCGCATCCTCCTCCGAAATCGACCACCCTGAGGATCCTCCATCCCCAGCCGGCGCGGGACTGGCCTCGCGCACGTTTCTATCCCTGTTGGCCACGCAGTTTCTCGGCTCGGTCAACGACAATATCCTCCGCTGGCTGATCATTGGCATCGGCAAGATGTATATGCCGCAAGCCGCGCCGGTGATCCTGTCGCTGGGACTGGCCCTGTTTGTGCTGCCGTATCTGCTGCTGGCCGCGCCGGCTGGCTACTTGGCCGATCGATTCAGCAAGCGCCGCGTGATCGTCTGGTGCAAGGCCGGCGAAATTGTCGTCATGCTCGCCGCGGTTGTCGCCATCCTCCTGAGCAATCCTTATGCGCTGTTGGCCATGCTCGTGTTGGCTGGGGCGCAAAGCGCCTTGTTCGCTCCCGCCAAGCTCGGCTCGATCCCGGAAATGCTCCGGCCCGATCGCATCTCGGCGGCCAACGGCCTGATGGGCATGTGCAACGTAGGGGCCACGATCATCGGGGCCGCCGGCGGTTGCGGACTCTACATGCTCACCGGCCCTTATGGCCTGACGGACCTTTGGATCTCAGCCACTGTCATGATCGGACTGGCCGTGCTTGGCACGCTGACCAGCTTCGGCATCGCACCCCTGAAACCTGCCAATCCCACCATTCCGTTTCCCGTCCGACCTTTGAAACAGACCGTACTCGACCTGAGAACTCTTGCCTCCGACCGCGGCCTGCTGCGCGTGTCGCTGGGCGTCGCCTTCTTCTGGACACTCGGCTCGCTGTGCCAATTGAACATCGATCAGTTCGGCATGGAGGGTGGTATGCTGAGCCCTGGCGGCCAGCCAAATCAAATCGAAGTCGTGCCCCTGTTGGTGGCGCTGGTCATCGGCGTTGGCCTCGGAAGTTTGCTGGCCGGTCTGCTCAGTGGCGGCCGTGTGGAACTGGGAATCCTCCCCCTGGGTGCCGGCGGAATCGCCATCGCCGCCATGCTGCTCTCCACCGTCCAGGGCGATCTGGTGAGCGACGGCCAATTCACCGTCATGGCCGCTTGGGCTTGCTTGTGGCTGTTCTTCCTCGGCATCAGCGCCGGTCTGTTCGATGTTCCCTTGGAAGCCTATTTGCAACATCGCAGTCCGCGCGAACATCGCGGAGCCGTGCTGGCGGCCAGCAATTTTCTTACATTCTTCGGCATGCTGGTCGCGGCAGCGTTGTTTGCCAACCTCAAAAAACCGTATGTCTCCGCCCGGACCGTGTTCCTGGTGGCCGGCTGCCTGACCGTGCCGGTGTTCATCTACGTCATCTGGCTGCTGCCGCAGGCCACGATTCGCTTCGTGGTCTGGATGCTCAGCCACACCATCTACCGCGTGCGAATCTACGGCCGCGACAATCTGCCCGAGACCGGCGGGGCGCTGCTGGTGGCCAATCACCCCAGCTGGCTCGATGGCATTCTGTTGCTCCTGGCCTCGTCGCGACCCGTGCGGATGATCGCCTGGGCGCCGAACGTCACCGCCTGGTGGTCGCGCTGGGCTTGCAAGCTGATGCATGTTATCCCCATCGGCCCTGGCCCCAAGTCGATGCGGGCGGCGCTGGAAACCGCGCGGCAAGCCGTGCTCGACGGCGAACTGGTCTGCATCTTCGCCGAAGGGACCATCAGCCGCGACGGGTTCTTGCAGGAGTTCAAGCCGGGCATGCTCCGCATCATCCAGGGGACTGGTGTGCCCGTGGTTCCGATCTATCTCGATGAGCTGTGGGGCAGTATCTTCAGCTATCATGGTGGCCGCGCGTTTTGGAAATGGCCTCGGCAGTGGCCCTATCCCGTGTCGATATTGTTTGGCCCGCCCGTGGAACACCCGGAAGACGTGCAACAAGTACGCCGGGCCGTGGAACTGCTCGGGATTGAAGCGATTGAACGCCGCAAGGGACGAACGATGAATTTGCCGAAAGCATTCTTGAAGTCCTGCCGCCGGGCGTGGCGGCGCTCGAAAGTGGCCGACTCGACCGGCGCCGATCTGACCGGAAAACAATTGCTGATGCGGTCGCTGGCCCTGCGACGGGCATTGCTGCGGCTTCTGAAAGCTAGTACTCAGTACTCAGTACCCAGTACTCAGTATTCTGCACCCGATGCTCACTCTCCCGCCCCACAATACGTCGGCGTCCTGCTGCCTCCCACTGCCGTCGGCGTAGTGGTCAATGCCACGCTCCCTCTCTGCGGCCGCGTGCCCGTCAACCTCAACTACACACTCACGCCGGAAACGCTCAACTTCTGCATCGGCCGCTGCCAGATTCGCCAAGTGCTTACTAGCCGTCGTTTCATGGAAAAGCTCGAAGAAAAAGGCCCGCTCAATCTCAACGCCGAATTGATCTACATGGAGGATCTGCCGCCGCAAATCACCAAGGGAGACAAACTGGCCGCCGCCGCGCAGGCCTATCTGCCTCTGGGCGTTTTGGCCCGACAGTTGGGTGTCCACCGCTGCGACCCGGAAGAAGTCTTCACGGTCATCTTCACTTCCGGTTCGACCGGCGAGCCGAAAGGCGTGATGCTCACCACGAAGAACATCGCCACCAACGTCGCCGCCATCGACCAGGTGGTTCACCTCCGCTCCGACGACGTCGTGCTCGGCATCCTGCCGTTCTTTCATTCGTTTGGATTCACGATCACCTTATGGACGGTGCTCACACTCGACGTGAAGGGCATCTACCACACCAGCCCGCTGGAACCGCGGCCGATCGGCAAGCTCTGCCGCCAGCACCAGGCGAGCGTCATTCTCTCCACGCCCACGTTTCTTCGCGGGATGCTACGGCGCTGCGAGCCGGAAGACTTGGCCAAGGTGGATGTGATTGTCACAGGTGCTGAAAAGCTGCCGATCGAACTGGCCGACGCCTTCGAGCAGAAATTCAAGATCCGCCCGATCGAAGGTTATGGTACCACGGAGTTGTCGCCACTGGTGTCCGTCAATATTCCGCCGACGCGCGCCGTGGGTGATCCGGCCGCCGGTGTCCGCGAAGGGACCGTGGGCCGAACCATTCCACATGTCATGGCCAAAGTGGTGGACCTCGATACCGGCGCCGATCTGCCGGCCGACCAACCCGGCATGTTGCTCATCCAAGGTCCCAACGTGATGAAAGGCTACCTGGGACGCGAAGACCTCACGGCCGAGATCATCCGCAACGGTTGGTACAAAACCGGCGACGTGGCCGTGATCGACACGGCTGGATTCATTCGCATTACAGGGCGTCAAAGTCGGTTCTCCAAGATCGGTGGCGAAATGGTTCCTCACATGCACATCGAAGAGACTCTCGGCAAGCTGCTTACGCCTGCGGCGACCGATGCCGCCGCCGCGGCCGAGCAAGGGCCGCCACAAATCGCCGTGACGGCCGTCTCCGACGAACGCAAAGGTGAGCGGCTGATCGTGATCCACACCAAGCTCGACAAGTCGCCCCACGAGCTATGCCGCGCTCTGGCCGCCGCCGGGCTGCCGCCGTTGTGGATCCCTTCGCCGGACAGTTTTGTGGAAGTCGAAGCGATCCCGCTGCTAGGCACCGGCAAGCTCGATCTGCGAGCGCTTAAGGAACTGGCCGAGCAGCGAAGTGCTTCAGGCGAGCCGCGGGCGTAAGCCCGCGGAGGAGTACGTGTTTTGATGATGAGCGCACTTTGATTTGCCGCTGAGCCTCCGAGGGCTGACGCCCCCGGCTCGCCAAAGTCGCTACTTCCTTCGCCACAGGGCCGACCAGGCCAAGGGACTGATCGTCACTCCATCCACGGTCACGCCATCGAAGTTAAACTCGCGCATCTGCACCAGTTCAAACAACGGCCCTAATTCGGCAAGCAACGCTTCAGCTTTGACGCGCGGCGGTCCTTGCCCTGGCGGACTAGGATCGTTGGTATTGCCGGCCAATTGCAGATACAAACTTCCGCGTCCGGTGAGTTGCTTGATCGTGCTGAGAATCGCCGGTTGATTTTCTTCGCGCAGGCAGTGATAGACGCCGCGGTCGAAGATGAACGCATACGGCCCCCCAGCGGCCAGTTTGCCAACCTCCGCGGCCTCCAACAAATTCGCCGCCTGAAACTGCACCCGTACGCC
Organism: Planctomycetota bacterium; assembly: GCA_021413705.1. Taxonomy (GTDB): domain Bacteria; phylum Planctomycetota; class Planctomycetia; order Pirellulales; family UBA7805; genus JAIOPX01. The sequence continues at coordinate 9,351 of JAIOPX010000114.1, forward strand.
GGCGTCTTTCGCTCGCGCAACAGCCTTCTCGATCGCCAGCGGCACCAGATCGACCGCCGTCACCTCGAAACCCTGCTGGGCAAACCAGACGGCATTCGTCCCTGTGCCGCAGCCAATCTCCAACATCCGCCGTGGCGTTATCGCGTGCTCGCGCACGACACGCTGCATCTCGATGGAAGGCAGGCCGCTGTCCCACGGCGTGTGTCCGGTAGCGTAACGATCGTTCCAATCGCGAGGTGCTTCTGGCATAGGTTTTTCTCACAGTAGTAGGCACAAAAAGCCAACGCCCCTGAATCGATGTTCGATCCAGGGGCGCGGTGCTTTGTCTTCGACGATTCAGACGCTAGCCTCTCAGCCAGCCAACTTGACCGCCGTCGCGCAAGGGCCCTTTTTGCCCTGGCCGACCTGGTATTCCACGGTTTGACCTTCGCGGACTCGGAAACCAACTTCTTAATTCTTCCTTGTGGCATTTCTGCCCTCCCAAAAACAAAAACCTGGGTCAGCCGTTTACTTCACAATGATTAATTTCACAATGAAACGTCCGTCCGACCCGAATTAAATTAGAGCAGAATTGCAACGAAACTGAGGCAATCACTTCTGGAGGAAAACGCATACGCAGAGAGCGTACTGCGGAGAGAACCATAAAGCGTCTGAATCTGCATCTTGTTTCTGCTCGCCACGTACTTCGTGACATCTCAACTATAGGTCATTTCCGGCTAGGGGGCAATGGGTGTAGGCCACTCATCGGACAAATAGCTGGATAACGCGGGGAATTGCCGGGTTTGCCCGTCCAGGGTACTACAAATGCACGCCCAGGCATGGATGGATGCCAGCATGGAAAACCACCCGAAGATGGAGACTATGCCTGGGGAGTGGGGATGAGCAATTTTATGCCCGGGGATACTTCTTGCGCAGGGTAACGATGCCCGGGCCGGCGAGGTTCAGGGCGATCGCAAATGGCGATTGCCTCGCCTCCGTGGGGTGAACCATCGTGAAGGGGGATGCATTTGGGGGAGCCAGGCAAATTACCGGGCAGCAACTCGGCGCTTGGACTTAGCCTTCCCATTGCTTCGCTTGGCCGGTGCGTCCTCCTCGTCTTCGTCCTCCTCCATCGCTTCCACATTGATCTGTTCGGCAAGCTTCGTGAGCTTCTTGTCGGCGGCTCCTTCTTCGTCAAGCGTTTTTTGCAGGAGCGAAGCGGCCTTGGTTTCGCCCAGGAGCTGGGCATAGGTCCGCACGCAGCCATAGCCGGCCATTTCATAGTGCTCGACGCGCTGGGCAGCGGCAATCAGACCGGCGTCCATGACGTCGGGATCGGCGTCTTCTTCCATCCACTCCGCTCCCTCTTCCACCAGGCCTTCCATCGCCTTGCACTTCTTTCCTTTGGGGCTTTCGTCGAGGCTCTCAAATACTTGCTCCAGCCGATCGACTTGCATCTCCGTTTCCTTGAGATGCGACTGAAAGGCTCGCTTCAATTCGGTGGAGGTGGCGGCCTTAGCCATTTTCGGCAGCGCCTTGAGCAGTTGGTGCTCGGCGTTGTAGAGATCTTTCAGTTCTTCGACGAACATGTCGCGGAGGGTTGCCATGTCCATATCTTGATACTCCTTGTTTAAAGTATGAGAAAAGTAAGGTTCATCGCCAGCGGCGGGCACACTGAGGTTCCCGCCGCTGTGGTGTTTTAAGACAAAGCGCTTAATACTTCCTGCTACTGGCGGCAGGTTCGCTGGAAGTGGCGATATTCTCAGCGCCGGCAGTTTCGAAAATCTTCTTGGCCCGTTGCGTCTCCGTGGAATTTTCGGAGTGAACGGAGATCAAGGAGTGACCTCCTTTAACTTTGCCTTCATAGAGCTGGGCTTCATATTCCGGAATGCCCAGGCCGACCAAGGCCCCGGTCACGCCACCGAGGGTGCCGCCGAGGGCTGCGCCGCTGAGTGCAGCCATGATCGGGCCTGCGGCAATGAGAGGACCGACTCCTGGAATCGCCAAGGCTCCGATGCCAGCCAGCCAACCGAGTCCTCCGCCCACGAGGGCGCCCGTTCCGGCACCAACCGCGGCCCCTTCAGGAGCTTTGGTCTCATTGTCGATTGCAAATTCCCGGGTACCTTCCCTATCGGCCATGAGAACCGAAATATCCTGGTGGGCAAAGCCCGCCGCCTTCAATCGGTCGACGATTTGCACGGCCTGCTGATAAGTTTTCACGGTACAAAAAACGGCCTTGGCCATGACTCAACTCCTTATGGTTGTGGTTCAAGTAAACTAAGGTTGCTTTTCGATTTCCAATTGGCTGTTCACATTGCCCGCGCCTGCTACGGCCTGGGCGATGTCTTCGATTTGTTTCTTCTCCTCTGCCGATTTCACCGGACCGCGAAGGGTGACCTTGCCATCCTGGGTGATGATTTTGACGTTCTGGGCGTTGACCGACATTTTCGTGTCGACAACGCGTTTGCGGATTTCGGCCGTGACGCCGATATCTTGCTTGTTCTCATTCTGATCGATTGGCGTTTTGGCCGCGCCGTTGCGATCTCTTTCGTTGACGTCGGTGTTGTCCCGATCCACTTGCTTGGTGGTTGGCTCTGTGGGGGCTGTGCCGCCTGTCGGCGTGTGGCTGTCGGCACAGCCTGTCAGTCCCACAGCGAGCAATGCGAGAAATGTTAGCTTCATGTTTGAATCCTTTGAAAAAGTAGGAGGAAGTGTGTTTGGGTTGAGGAAGGCATGGTTTTCGTCTGCCGGTCTTCTATCCTCGACGCATATTCTTGATTGAATCGGGAATCATTCCAGAGAGCGCATCGAGGATGTGTTTGCCCACGTCTTCTGCTGTCGAGCGAGCCTGAGTCAATCTCGATGGTTGGGGCGCATGGTGCAGGAGCACCGCCAGCGTGACGCCAGAGAGGAAGCCCAGCCCGAAAGCCACTGCAACGGACGAAGCCGGATGTTCTTCGACTAGGTGTTCCGTATCGTCATATTTCTCGCGGAGAACTTGATATCCTTCGCGAGCCCCTTCCATCGCTTGCTGAGCGGTGGCGGACATTTGTTCGCGCAAGTGCGATAAGAACGAGGGATCCCCGACCTCCTCCAAAAAGGCCTCAATGGTCTGGCGAGACTCGCCGGTTTTTTTATGGATGCGATTGATCAGTTGCGACACATTTCCCCGGATGGTTCGCAAGTCGTTGTCGGAGAGAGTATCCCACTTCTCTTTCAGTTTGTTTTTGACTTCGTCCCAATTCCCCTTCAAGACTTGTTCGTCGAGCATGATAATTCTCCATTCGTGCGGCTAAAGTTTGTGCTGACCAGTGGAAGCCGACGGACCGCCGCGGGGATGTCCTGCGGCAGCGGCCGACAAACTTTATTGGGGTGACGGTGCCTTCTGGAGTTGGGTCTCATCCAGCCCGGAACTGCGTTTTTGAGCTTCGTCTCGCGACTTTGGTTCAGGTGGAGGGGGAGTCGCTTCGGCCGACCGACGCGGTTCGCGGTCGGCGTTTTCTCGAACGGCCTCGCGAGAATTGTCACCGGTTCCAGCCGACTCACCACGTTCTTGTTGGCGAGCATAATCCCCCTCCCGGTTTCCGTCCTTGGCTACGGTGCCGTGGTAGGAGTCGCACCCCCCTCCCCTGGATTCGCAGCCACCGCCTTCACATCCGCCGCATCCCCGGTGACGCCGTTGGCGGCAGCGGGCATCTGCGTCATCGGAAACCAGGGCCACTGCGAAAACGGCAAGGGCCAACCATACCAACTTTGGTAAATAGCGCATCATTCGTCTCCCAAATTAAAAAGGACAGATACAACTCGCGAGGCCATGTGATCTTCATACCAAGTCAAGTGCAGCCTCGAACCAAAAACAAGATGACCAAAATGGGAATGGGTATGCCTAAGAGCCAAAGCAAAACCCAACCAACCTTGCCCTCTCTTGCCAATCGTGCCATGGTGGTTCTCCTGCCAGGAAAGATTCGGCGATGATCGGGCTATCCCAGTGAACAACACCCGTATACGCCACATTTAGGTTGAGAGAAACATTCGCAATTCGCGTACCATGCTCTGCTAAAATGGGGTTGAGCGACCGGGTGTAGGCAGATTTCTTGAAAGGCAATCCTTGAAATTGCGACTTTTTCCGCCTCTGACAGTAGTTAGCAGCAAACGAATACGAAAACGGAAGTTTCAAATAAAACTCTGCAGACCGGGCCGAGATATCAGCCGTTGAATTGTGATTGAGCGTTCGGACACCAGTCTGATTTCAGCGCACGCATGAGCGGCAAATGATACGTCGCTCATGAAAAACAATGCTCCTCGTCAGGATCTCGAATCTCGTTAGTTTCGGCTTTCGATGTGTGGAGGACTTCGCTACGTGGGCCGAGGGCAAAATTTGTACAAATGGGCGATTTTTCTTGCTAACTTATGGCTCCCCTGTCGTGTATGGTTGCAGGGAGAAAACGGCCGAAGAGAGCATTTGGCGGCAGCTTTATTCCTCCCTCACCCAGAAAAACCCATGGCAAACCCAGATCATCAGCGCCCCGCTGCCACACCCGAACAGGTGGCACTCGTACAAAAGCTGTTCATCAAGCACAGCCCGGAGGTGCGGGGCTATTTGCTGGTGTTTGCTTCCGATCCCAATGACGCGGACGATCTGCTCCACTCCGCATTTCTGTGCGTCGTAGCCAAGGCGGCCGATTTTAAGCCCGGGACCAGCTTCGTGGCCTGGGCACGCGCCATCGCCCGCATCGAACTGCTGCGGCTGACCAACGACCGGCAGCGAGCGCCGCAATTGTTGGCGCCGGAGGTGATCGACCTGCTGAGCGACGACGTGCCGATGTTCGCCGACGACGAGGATTTTCAACAGGCGCTGGTGAGCTGCCTGGACCGGCTCGCGCCCCGGGCACGGCAGGCGATCGACTTGCGCTATCAGCAGTCGCTGCAACCGACGGAGATTGCCAGGCGAATGTCGGTGGCCGTGACGTCGGTCAACGTGATGCTTAGCCGTGCCAGAGCGACGATCGAAAAATGCGTCGAACGAGCGATCCGCAGCAGCGACGGATCACAATCATGAGCGATGACCGCACTACCCATCTGATCGACAGCCACCAAAGCGGCGGAATGACCTCGGCTGAGCGGGATGAGCTCAATGCTCTGCTGATGCGGAGCGAGGACGCGCGGAAGGAGTTTCTCCGGGCGGCCCGAGTCCACGTGGGGCTCACGCTGGCCCTGAATCGCGATACGGTGATCGCCGAGGACGATGCGGAAGCGGAGGGGAAGGTATCGCCGGCCGGCTCGGGGCGGATGGCAGTCGCTGCACCGCTGCGCGGATTCCGCCGGCTGGCGCAGGAGTTCATGTCGCAGCCGCTGAGTCTCGTGCTGTTAGTCAGCGCAATGATTTCCGCAGGCTTGCTGATCTGGCAGCTTTCGCAATCACGGCCGGTGGAAGTTGTTAGAGACCCCCACCCTGCCCTGCCCGCCGAGGCAACGCCGAAAATTGTGGCGCAGCTCTCGCGCACTGCGGGAGCGAAATGGAGACCTGCGGAAAACGGAAAGCTACCGATCGACGGCATGAATCTGCTGGCGGGCGATCGACTTGCCCTGCGCGAGGGGCTGGCGGAGATCGTGTTTCACACGGGGGCCACGGTCATACTGCAAGGACCAGCGGAACTCGAAGTCGGAGGTCGGGGGTCGGGGGTCAGGAGTCAGGAGTCAGGAGTCAGGGGTCAGGGGTCAGGCCAAAGAGGGGACAATTCTTGCTCATTGATAATCGGCAAACTGGTGGCCCGCGTCCCGGAGCAAGCGCACGGTTTTACCGTCCATACACCCACACTGAAGATCGTGGACCTGGGGACTGAGTTCGGAGTAACGGTCCAGACCGCAAAGAACCTGACCCCTGACTCCCGGCTCCTGACACCTGTTCTTACCGAGGTACATGTGCTGCGCGGCGAGGTGATTGTGTACGACGATGTCGTCGCCAAGAGGGCCAGGCAAAACGGTCCATCCACCCTCAAAGGCGGCGATGGACTCATCTGCCGCGCCGATGGCCAATGGGCTTCGATCAAGGCCAATGCTTCGGCCTTCGTGAGTCGCGTGCCTGTTCACACGCCGTCGATTGCCGGTGTCACCTGGCCGCGCGATAGTTCGCTCAGGCCGGGGGATATCGTGGCAATGACCAGTCACGACTTGAAGCTGGTGAAGATCGATCCGAAAACGGGTGCGCAGGCGCTCCTGGCAACGGGTAAGCGGGACGTGCATGGCGATTGGACGTGTGTGGCGATCGATCGCAAGGGAAATGTGCTGGTTGGCGCTCGGCGGCTGCCGGGTGTGGCAGCGGGCGTGCTGCGAATCAACCCGCGCGACGGTGCTATCACGGTGTTGGGGCGAGGCGGGCAATTTTCGCCCGATGGGTCGGCGGCATTTCACGGCCTGGCGGAAGCCGCTGACGGCGACGTGTACGCAACCCTGCAATCCAAAGGAGACGGCCAGATTGTGCGCATCGATCCCGTCACTGGCGATACGTCCCGCGTGGCCGCTTTGTCAGACGCTTGCGGCATCCACATGGACGTGAACGGTCGCGACTTTATGGTGACCGGCAGCGATACGGGCGTCATCGCGCAATTGCGCGATGGAGTTGTCACACCCTGGTTGGCCGATCGCCAGCATCTGGGGGCTCTACTGAGCGTAGTGGTGCGCCCAGAGGGGCAGGTGCTGGTGGGGTGTACGAAGGGGGAAGTACGCAAGATTTTCAAGATCGGTCGCGATGCTCCGCATGAGGTGACGATGGTGGCTACGCTTCCCGTTGCGGATCGAGCAACAGATCGACAGGGTGGCCCTTGGAATATTGCCGCAGAGGCGGACGGCAATCTGATTGCGAGCCCCGGGGGGCATGACACGCGCATCTTGCGTATCGACACGACCAACGGCAATGTCAGCGTCGTGTCGGCAGGCGGACTGCTTGGCGGTGAGACACTGGTGACGGTAGTACCTGAAATTCTAACCCAACCATAATCGAGAGGCCCGGACCATGAGTACGGTTACAGAATCGCGCGTCCAGCGGAAACGTCGTCCCTCCCGCAATTCCGATGCAGTAGGCAACACAGATGCAGCGGCGCCGATCGTCGAGCGGCTGCAGAGCGTACTGCGGCGCATTAAGCGAGTCATCCTTCTGCGCGGGTTGCTGGGTGTTGCCGCCACGGTGGTGGCGACGGTCCTGATCTTGATGGGCATCGACACGTTTATTGTCATCGAGTCCACGCTGCTGCGAGCTTTGGTCTCGCTGGCGGGCCTCGGCGCGGTGACGGCCTCCGTGTGGTGGTTCGTCGTGCGGCCGTTGCGGCGGCGGCTGAGCCTCACCACGGTCGCTCGCATGGTCGAAGAGCATCATCCTGAATTGCAGGAGCGGGTCAGTTCGGCGTTCGAGTTGCTCTCGGCCCCGATGGACGCCCGGGGCTCGCGCGGTAGTGAGCAGTTGATCGCGGCACTGGCGGCCGAGGCCTCGGTGGATGTGCGCAGTTTTGATCCCCGCCGCGAGGTGGGAACCCGAAGCTTGCGGCCGTATGTGATCACGGCCTGTGCGCTGACGAGCATTTTCCTGCTGGTCGTCGCACTCTGGCCGCGGGAGACGGCGAATCTGCTGCTGCGGCTGGTTGCACCAGGCAAGAACCTGGATCGCGTCCAGGCCCTGTCGCTGGAAGTGGAACCGCATGAGGACGTCGTCGTGTCGCTGGGGTCGCCGCTGACGATCAGCGTCCGCGCGGCCAACGGCCGGCTGACGCATCCGCAACTCCGCCACATCGACTCGACAGGGCGTGAAGTGAAGGAGGCCATGCAGGCAGGGACTGGCGACGGTGCCAACAGCGGGGCTTTCACGCATCGCTACGACGCGGTGTTGGAGAGCTTTCAATTCCGCATTGAGGAAGGGGCTGCGATCACGCGAGTCTACCGCGTCACGGGCGTCGAGCGACCCAGGATCGAACGCGTGAGCGTGCGCTACGAATATCCGAGCTACACGGGACTGGCCAGCCACACTGAAGCTAACGTGAAGCGCCCGATCGTGGGGCCGCTGGGGACACAGCTGACGATCAGCGCCATCAGCGATCGGGCAATCACCAAGCCGACAATGTACATCGGAAACGATGCCTTGGAGGGGCAGACGGATCCTGCTTTGAAGCTACCCGTCTACAGCTGGCCGATGACGCTGGCCAAGGACATTTCGGAAGCCACGCTGGTGATCGAAGACAGTCAGGGTGTGAAGAGCGAACCCAAGGTTGTTGAGTTCCGCGGGCTGGCCGATCGGCCGCCGCAGGTGCAGATCACCGATCCCACGAAAGACAAGATCCGGCTGAAGCCGACCGACTACGTCAACCTGCACTATGCGGCCGATGACGACTTTGGTTTTAGCACCGCGGAGTTGCTGGTATCGATCGACGGCGCAGCGGCCACGGCGCTGGCGATGCCGCTACCGACGACCGATAGGCCGGCCATGGCCTACCTGGCGCCGGAGGGAAGGCTCTGGAAAGGCGTGGCGCGTTTGGAGCTCCATCGACTCGACCTGACCAAGGCCCAGCGCGTGACCGTTCGCGTCAAGGTGCAAGACAATCGACCGGCTCCGGCAGGGGCGCAGGTGGCGCTCAGCCCGCCGCTGGAGATCACACTCGATCAGGCAGCCCCCGACTACGCCGTGATAAAAGTCGAGCAGCAGGTTAATGATTTCAAGGAGAAGGTGGAGAAAATCCTCGATGGCCTGAAGGCCGCGCAACCTGTGGCGCACGAGGTGGCGGAGAAAGCAGGCGCGCCAGGAAAGCTCGACGAGCCTACCCAGAGCCAGATCGAAAAGATAACAACCACTGCGCATGAAACAGCGACGAAGCTAGAAACGATAGTCAAGGTATTTGAAGGAACTCTGCTCGAACCCCTGACCCCGGCGCTGGCCGAGGTGGCCGACCAGCCGCTTCCTCAGACCGAAAAAGAGTTAGATCAGGCGGGCCTCCAGGACGATCCCGGCAAACGGAAGGAGCACAGCGGTGCGGCGGAGAAGGAACTGGCAACGGCCGTCACGAAGCTCGATGCCTTGTTGCAGAGCTTGCCGCAGTATAAGGAGAAGCTAACCCAGTTGGCCGAGATCGAAGCACTCGAACATAAACAGCAGCAGATTGTCAAAGACATCAAGCACAATACGGAGCAACCCTCTCCTACCGAACCGCAGCCGTGGCGCGAGAATGAGGCCGACGTCTCGAAAGAAATAGCCAAGCTGGCCGAACGCGAGCCTAAGGATTCCGATGCTCAGCAGCCTGCCAGCGAAAACCCCGATTCCAAACCGCCGGGGGATAAAGAGCCCGGCGACAAGGAACCCGGTGATAAGGAACCCAGCGACAAGCAGCCCAGCGACAAGCCATCGGACGGCATGAAACCGTCCGACAAACCTGGCGATGGCAAGACCCCATCCGATAAGGAAGGTTCCGAAGAATCTCCTGGTAAAGGAAAGGGTAAAGGAAAGGGAAAAGGGAAGGGAAAAGGAATGTCGCCCGGAGAAGGAAAAGGTGAAGGCGAAGGAGAATCGCCAGCCGGCCAGTCATCGCAAGGCGCGCTCGCCAAGGCTGCTGCCGAAGCTGCCCAGGCCGCCGCTGCGCCGACGCCCTCGCAGGCCCAGTCGCCGGCGGCAAATGTCGCTCAGGCACTCTCGAGTATGGCCTCCGCGATGGCCAAGGGACTGGGTATTCCTGGTATCGCATCGGCCACTCCTCCGGGCGTGCCCAGCAGCGGTCCGCCTGGCCAAGGCGCCAAGCCAGGTCAACCGGGCCAGCCCGGCAAACCTGGCCAGGTTGCTCAACCCGGTTCTCTGCCGGGTCCGACGGGCGGCCAGTCGGCCAGTCCTGGTGTGGGCGATGCGGTCCATCCGGGCACGCGCGTCGTAATCGGCGGCGAAGATTGGGTTCGCTGGCGTGGAAACCTCAGCGGCAACGCCCTGGTGGAGGCGGGTCAGGAAACGCCCAGCGACTTTCGCGACCTTGTGAGCCGCTATTTTCTCGAACTCTCGCAACGAGGAGCGAGAGCGGAGCAATAGGCCGCGATCGGCTTCGAACCGTAGCCGAAGTCGTGAGACTTCGGTTCCGTGCCACTGCTTGTAGGACGCCACGATCGGTCGTAGGAAAGTTACCGCTCGAATGCGTCCGGCAAGCAGTGCTTTCTAGCTTGCTCAGCCGCACTGCTTAAAAGCTGGCATGGGGCGCTGCTGGTTTGGCTTGACACCGTGGGCGCGGCTTTCAAGCAGTGGCACTCGTGGCCACTACGGTTTCCCGCTCCCCGGCCCTGGCCGGCGATGCCGAAAACGCCACCAGCGCCAAAAGCGAAGCCAGCGTCTGAAACAGCGCGACCACCACAGGGTGTACAGCCCTCAACGGGTCAAGCAGCTCCAGAGGCGACGTGTCGTCCTTGTCCAACGAGGCGGACTCGGCCCGTTGCGCAACGGTGGCCTGAGCCGCCGCTGTATCGGCCGGCGGTAGCTCAACGGATCCGAGCAGCAGCGCCATTAATACCAGGGACAGCATTACCAAGGAGATCGCGATTTTTGGCGGGGCATGACAGTGCATCGGCCGCAAGCCAATGCAATCGTTGGGCCAACGCGGCGCCGCCCTGCCCCGGCTTGTCCCAACTGTCGCCACGGACGCCTCTTACGTCGAAGTGACCCGCCAGCCTCTGTCCCTCCTGCGCAACGATTCCGAAACATCACCCCACCAACAGCGCTAACCTAAGCGACTCCGCCTTCCGACCTCCGCCTTCCGACTTCGATGTGTCCTTATCTCTTGCCCGATCCGCGCTGGCTGCTGCGCGAACCATGGATGGACCACGATTCTCCTCTTTTTATTCAAGCGCCGATTTGGCTCGGCGCGATTCGCGAGTAAAATAGAGCAGTGGTCTTCCGCGGGCGCGC
>JAIOPX010000120.1 GCA_021413705.1 Planctomycetota bacterium
GAGGGCCAAGGCACCAACGCGATCAAACGGTCGCAGACGATGGACGATGCCGCGGCGAAGTATGTAGGAGCATGGAAAACCTATTCCCTGACCGGCGCGTATAACAATAATTTTCGCTACCTCCCTTCAACTGGAGGTAGCAGCACTGCGACGTACGAGTTCACTGGATTGGCGCCCGGCTCCTATCGCGTCATGGCCACATGGTATCCTCCGTTGGCGAATCGTTCGAACGACGTCCCTTTTGTGATCACTTCCGGCGCATCGACGACGACGGTGAAGGTAAATCAACGCAATGCGCCGGCGGAAAATGCCAAAATCGACGGATCGATCTTCCAGGCCCTGGCGACGATTGGCGTCAGTGGCGGAACATTGACCGTCACCATCCATGAGGGTTCCAATACGAGCGGATACGCGATCGCCGACGCGGTCAGAATCGAATTGGCTACCAAAGGTCCGCGAGCGCCGGCCCCATCCGCCGAGGAGCAGGCCGCCGCGACGAAACGGGTCCGCCAGTTGTTTGCAGAAAAGATCGCCAGTGCACGGGCCAATCGTGCTGAACGGCTGAAGTTGAGCGAGCAGTTGCTCGCATTGGCTGAACAGACGGATGATGACACGAGTGGCCGGTTTGCACTTTACCAGGAGGCGGCCGATCAGGCCCTGGCGGCCGGCGCCGTCGAGGCGTACACCCGCGCGATGGAGGCTCTAGGGCAGCAGTATGTGGTTGATACCACGGAGCAATTGCAGCACGGCCTGCTGGAACTGGCCAAATCGGCCCACGGCGCCGACGCTGGGGCGGAAGTGACGCGGGCCCTGCTGGAGGCGATCGACACTGCGATTTTGGCCGAAAAGTGGGAGAATGCCCAGGCCATGTCGCGTGCGGCTTCGACGTTGGCAGCCAAATCTGGCGATTCGGACCTTCGCAAGCGAGTGTTGCAACAGGGGCGCGAGATGGCCGGCATGAAAGCACTCGCCAAGGACACCGAGCGCGCCAAAGCCAAGCTGGAACAGGAGCCCGATGATCCGGAGTCGAATCGTGCCGTGGGGATCCATCAGGCGCTGATCCTGGGTGAGTGGGACAAAGCATTGCCACTTTTGGCCAAGGGGGACGACGCCAGTCTGTCCGCCGCGGCCAAGGCCGAGCTGGCTGCGGCTTCTGAAAAAGGGGATTGGGCCGAAGCGGCCGACAAATGGTGGACGGTGACGAAGGGGGACTCAGGGTCGGCCAACCTCAAGAAGCTGTACTCCACGAAGAGCACGGCAAAGGAATGCCTGCGGCGACATGTTGCTGAAGTCCAGGCGAAGGCCCTGCCCAAAGCAACCGGTCTAAACAAAAGGCTGATTGAGCAGCGCCTGGAGGAGTTGCAACCCGCCGAGGCGCCGGCCGCCAAGAAGGCTGCTGCGGGGCTGGCCGAGACCTTGGCGCGAAAGAAGTGGATAGTCACCTGGAGCGACGGCGCGGTCTATCGGAATGTCACTTTCAAGAGTGACGGAACGTGGAGCGCAGTTGCCGCCCCACGAATTCCACTGGCGGGCCGGTGGAAAACGGACGGCGACGTCGTGGTGGCGACATACGGCAACTACGTTGACAGGTTTCGTTCCGCTGCAAGCGGCATTCTCGCCGAGTCGCAATCGGGCGCAAATCGGCAAGGTCATCGAACCGGGCAGGTCCGCGCTGAATAGCAATGCCGTGCATCCGCGGCCGGCGAAGCCTGGTGCGGTGGTGAGTCAGTTGTCGAACTTCACCGCTTTCTTCAAGGCCTCCGCGAGCAGGACCGTGAATTCCGAGCGCCCCAAGTCGTTCATGTGGGTGTAATCTGAAAACCCGTCGTCGGGCACGGCTGCAGCGAAATCTAGAATCAACGGCGGGGCTTGGGCAAAATGTTGCTTTAACAAATCGACAAGGTATTGCTTGGCTTCGCTGGGAATGCGTTTCTGGACTTCGCTTCGTTCGGGCATGAAGACGACCACGACGCGAGAGCCCAAAGCTTGAAATCGGGCAATCGTGTCGATCAAGACTTTGGCCTGAGCTTGTTGATGAATCGAGTATTCACGCCGGTTGAACCACCCGTAGCCTTCAAAGGCAGAGAGTTGCGCGTTTAGTCTGTCTGCATCTTGATGTTTTGGATAATCGAAGCGCTGCAGCGGTTCCCAGGGACTTTTGTTGGTGGGTGGTATCGCGCCGCAGATCACACGAATGCGGTAGTAAAACCCTTCGGCCAGATATTGGAAATGAACCCGATTGGAGGAGAACCAGTTCCACCAACTGACGATTCGTATTGCTTCGTGCCACTGGTGGTGGCGCAACGATGAAGTAGGGTTAAGAGATTCCGGTGGCGCTTCGAGTGGTCGGCCCACCAGAAATGCCGGATGGACGCAAAGGATGGCGAGGGTCGGCTTTAGCCCAGACTGAAAAAATCCGGCCGATATCGCCGCCATGTCTGTCATGCTGCCGCCGTTGCCGCAAATGCCAAACGGCTTCATGTCGACTCCCCAGGTTGTCTGAAGCAGCACGGGGTCGATTCCCTCTCGCGCCGTTGACATGCCCACAAAAACAAAAAACGGCGTCGTCGATTTCTGCCCCCCCAACCGGTAGAATTTCTGCAATGAATCCACGCGAGCCTGGTTGGCTTCGATGATCTTGACGGTCAAAGGCGCCCGGGCTGGAACGAGCCAACCCGGCGCCGGGCCCGTCGCCGCCAGCAGCGCGAAGTTTGCCGCCAGCAGCAGGAGCCCCAGGCCGCCGCCTATCAGAGCAGGGTAGCGATAGTTTTTCAGGTCGATCATGGGTACAGCCTGCCTAAAAGCCGTGCCTTTTTAAAAGCCTTGATAAAAGAACGGCTCGCCTTTTTGCGCAAGGAGAAAAACCGCCAGCAATTGCACCGCTATCCACAGGATGCGCAGCGCCACTTGCCATCCCGGAATGGGTTGCGGGGGGCCTACGTCGGGTTTGGTTACTTCAGCCATGGCCATAGGGTACTCAGGGGCGCTTGAATGATGACTAAGGAGAACGCAACGTATTCAAAGGTGATGATCGTGGCGATGACCCGCACATCGAGTCGCTGCATGTAACGCTTGAATCCCTGCATGCCCAATTTTCGGGTGAGATATTGCCGATACAAGGTGGCCGCGATCACGCCGACGGCGTGCCACAGCCCCCACATTAGGAACCGCACGGTCACACCGTGCCAAAGTCCGCAAAGCGTAAAAGCAACGGCAAGTGCGATAGTGGAGCACCACAGCGCGAAATCTAGTCCCGCTCGTCGCACCAGCCAGAGTTGCAGCGGAATATAGACGTTGCGACGAATAAACAAAGACAGCGAAATGTGCCAGCGATCCCAGAAGTTGATCATATTTCTGGCGAGAAATGGGTTATTAAAGTTTTCGGGCGTCGCGATGCCAAGCAGGCCACCTATCCCCACGGCGATATCGCTCAGAGCGCTGAAGTCGAGGTAGAGCCACACATAGAACAGTTGCACTTCCAGGATAAAATACCATCCTGGCACGGTAAATCCCGTCAGCAATGCGGACTGAATCGCGCTGGCCAAAATAAACTTCTTTACCAATCCTCGCGTGATCCGTTCCGTGGCCGTCAAGGTCGCCGGCAAAGTCAAAGGCGCCGGCACGGGAGGCTGGTTGAGGAAGTCGTCGTAGTTTTGGATTGGTCCCGCCGCCAGCATGTGAAAGGGAAGCAGGTAGTTGACGGTGGCCGGCAGGCTGGGTGGCGGTCGCTTGTCGACCAACACGGTGCGCAACATGTCGGCAAGGCGCAGCGCCACATACGAAAAGCCTATCGCAGTCAAGGTAACGCTCAGCGGCGTCCATCGCCCTGAATTGCTCAGCGCGGGAAGCTTGTTCACCAAAAACAGCGCTAGTGTGGAACTCCCCAGCAGCAATGCGGATATCCAGGCCCCATAACGCCAACGCGAAACCTTCAGCGTCAAGTACACGACGAATACTGCCCCGCACACTTCGGCCAATTGCCAGCGGTACAGCAGCAATTTCAAGAATGCCAGGTTGCAGAAGGCCCAAATCCAGGGGCGCAATCGGGCGCTGCGAATTGGCGTCAACGCCAGTAAGGCGACGAAAAATACCAGCCAGAAATCCCCGCCGGCCAGATCGATGGTTTGCTCGGGCATGGGGGCTTACTCGACCGCCTCGATCCACGTCTGCACGCGGCGCTCGGGCGAAACCGGCAACTCGTATACGGTAGCCTCCGCGGGTTGATCCCCGACCCGTGAAAACCCGAGTTGATCGTACAATTCCGCCACCAGGGCGTTCTTGCGGGTAGGAATGAACTCTCCCTTGATGCGGCAGTAGCCCAATTGGTGAGCGCGATCGAGCAACGCATTGAATAGGAAATGTTCGGCGGTGCGTCCGATCACGCGGCAGCTCATCAACCAGGTGTCGATGTGCAGCGTCCTTTCCGACGATTCCACGTCGGGAATTGCCAGCAACACGGCGATCAGCCCATGGTCGCCAAAGCGGTCGCTCATGCTCAGCGTCACGCAGATAGCGTCCGGCAGGCTCAACATCCGCCGCACCTCTTCCAGTCCGTGCCGCCGCGTCGTCAGATTGAACTGATTGGTTTTTCCGATCAACTGCACCACGCGCAACAAGGTGGATTCGTCTATTTCAGTGGCGGCGGCCCGCATCTCCAACGAGCGCAGATACTCTTCCATCGATCCCATCGATTGCTGCAACTGCCGCCGCCCGGATTCCTGCTGGTATTGCAGTGCGCGCTCCCTGTCGGCATCCGATAAGGCGACCGTTTCAAACCACAATCCGGCCTGCAAGGCATGGACGTAGTCCGCGGGGTCTTGGGGAACTTCAACCACCTCCACTTCTGGCAACGCCTGGCGGATGTGCTCGCGCTCGGCCGGATTGTCGTCGAAGAAGACAAAGCTATCCAAGCCCAGATTGAGCGTCTCGGCGATCCGCCGCAAGCTCATCTCCTTGGGTTCCCAGTTGGCTTCGATGTGCGCAAAGTCCGCCAGCCGCAGCGCCATTTCCGGATGGCTCTCAAAGGGCGCACGGGCATCTTCAGGGTTGTTCTTCGACGAGATGGCCAGCAGAACGCCGCGCTGGGTGAGTGTTTTGAGGTGCTTTTGAAAGGCGAGAAACGCCTCGCCATCGGGCGTTTCGCCGAGCGAAATGCCCAGCGGCCCCGTCTCGCCCACGACGCCGCCCCATAGCGTATTGTCGAGATCGACTACCAACACCTTTTTGGGGCCGTGCAATAATGCCTTGATGCCGGCGGACAGGTGCCTTGCCAACAGGCAGGAGCCCGCTTCGCTGAACGGCTGCTTGGTCCAGTGGTAACGGCGGCGATCGTAAAACGTATCCCGCCCCATCGTGCCGGAGACTTGCTCCAGGTCTAAGAAATACGAGCCTGGCGGCAACGCCTCGCGAAACATCTCATTGGCACGGCGAATGAGGCCGACAGCCCCCTCCTTGCCCCCTCCCAGATGATGCCCCAGCGATCCCGGCATCATCCAGTCGAATCCCACTTGCAGCACGCGGGCTCCCAATTTGTTGGCGGCGATTTCCCACGCCTGCTTCCAGAACGCCAACTCCTCTTCGAGTCGCTGCTGGCTTGATTCCGTAGGAGTCTCCGCCGCGAGGCGACGTCCCCACGGTAGGAAAACGATCACGCCGGGGCGGGTCGAATTGGGTGCCCGAGCCATTAGTTCCTGGAAAACATTGTCGTATTGGCCTTCGCGCACGTCGATCGCCAGGCCCCGCTCCCAGGCCGCCGAGGTTAGCGAATTGACCAGCCAGGAAGTGGTGACTTGCCCCAACAGAAGGACATCCGCATCGATCTGACGGGACGTAGTCGGGGCCTGATCGACAAAAATCCGGGCAATCAGACGTCCCGCTTTGTCCCGCCCCTCGGCGTCGATCTGCCCGCGGCGCAGGGCATCGCGAAGGATCTCCAGAGCTTCGGCTCCGCTGCCCCCGTTTGCCAGTTGGGTGAGTCGCTTGAAGAGAGCCCGCTGTTCCATGGATATCTTCGACTATGGATATTTTCGACGATCGTGAAGAGCCACCCAAGCACGAGCCACGGCTGGCTCAAAATTCGGCCGATTTATTACCTTATTATACATTGCGGCGGCTATCCCGCAGCCGATATCCCATGAAGCGCCGGAGAGGGACGGCGAGACCGGCAATTGCCAGAAAACCAGTCAAGGTTTTTTGACAAGGCTTGCTTGCGCCGTCGATTTCTGTAAGAATCTACTCATCGGGTTGCCAATCTAGAGCAGGTTCAGTTGGACCTTGCGTGGAAAGATCGCCCGGTCGGGCGGGCCAGAAGGGGTATCGGGGGCTGGTCGCTGCGGATTTGATCGAATGGTCCATGTTTCATCGCGGCTTCCCGCTCAGCTTCGGCGGAGAGTTGTCGTTTGGTTTCGTCCTCAGGGTGCGCCGATGGCGGCCATTGACCGGACGCCTCTTGATGCTGGTTCTTGCCCGGCTCGACCTTTCGCGCACCGCGCGTTTACGCTGGTCGAATTGCTCGTTGTCATCACAATCATTGTGATCCTGATGGCGCTGCTCTTGCCCACCATTGGTGCCGTGCGCGAACAGGCTCGCAGCACTCAGTGCAAGAACAACCTGAGGCAGATCGGCCTGGGCTTACAGGCGGCGTTGAATGACGGCGTGGCCGTACAGGGCTACGACGCGGCCCCGACCCTCGGGCCGTATTTGGAAACAAATCAACCCAAGTGGCTTAAGGGGAACGGCACCGGCGGCGCCGTCCAGAACTGGTACGTGATCACCCCCGCGGGCGAATTGAAAGCCTGGCTCGGCGGCAAGAGCTTCAGCAACGTGCTCGGCACTCCCGGCACCTCGGCCTACGCGGATCCCAGTCTGCTCTACAAGGCCTTCGACCTCTCGGGCGGAACGTGCCCAGCCAACTCGTTGTGTACGCTGGATCAAACGTACGGTCTGACGAAGGACGCCACGGGCTTTTATCCGCCGGCGAATGTAAAGCTGAGCCTGTTCACTTGCCCGGACATTTACAATGATCTGGCGGGTTCGTCGAGCTACGGCTTCAACGTCCGGCTGCATAAGATGCTGGTCAAGGACAGTGGAATCATTGTCGCCCTGGACCATGGCATTCCCGTGGCAGACGTGATCAGCCCGAATCTGGCAACGCGGTGGCCGCAGGAAATCCGTCCCCGGCATTTTAGCGCGAGCAATGTGTTGTTTTTCGATGGCAGCGTGCAGTCATTGCGGCCGGATGCACTGAGTCCGTTGGCCTGCCAAACCATCAAGACATTGTGGCTGCCCGGGCTTGATCAGAAATTTTTGAATGCCAATTGCACCTGGACTGGCCCTCCGCTGCCAACGCCACCGGCGGCTCC
>JAIOPX010000090.1 GCA_021413705.1 Planctomycetota bacterium
GATCGCCATGCGGGCTGTAGCCGGCGGTCATGGCGCGGCGCAATTCGCCGGCGCTAACGGCATCGACCAACACCCCCTCGCGGCGACAAAGATCCAACACGGCCAGGTTCGACAATGCCTTCTGGGCGAACCGGATCACGTAAAACTCGCGCAGATCGGCGATCCGGCGTCGAATCGTCTCGGCATCATAGACATAGACGGGCGTGCCAAAATGTTCGGCAATTTCGGCGATTCGCACGCCGGCAATTTCGGTTCGGAGCAAAGGAAATTCGGGCATT
Organism: Planctomycetota bacterium; assembly: GCA_021413705.1. Classification (GTDB taxonomy): domain Bacteria; phylum Planctomycetota; class Planctomycetia; order Pirellulales; family UBA7805; genus JAIOPX01. The sequence continues at coordinate 279 of JAIOPX010000090.1, forward strand.
GGGGGAAGCTGAAGGCTAGAGGCTAGAGGCAGGAGGAAGCCGCACGGTTCATCATTCGGTCCCATTTATAGCTGTGGTAGCGACTCCCTCCAAGCGGCAGGGCTGTGCGGAGTCGTCTGACCCCACTGCGTCCCGCCTCCAGCCTCCAGCCTAAAGCCTCCAGTCTGTCATGTCCCCTTAACCCCAGGGCAAAAGAGGGCTAGAATGCCCATAGGGGGCGTTTGATGGGTAGGCCATCGGTCCAGGCGGACGATTTTTCGATTTGTGGAAGATCGGATTCGCGGCTATTATGGCCCCTTTCCTCAGTTGAGTGCCCTGGACGCTAGGATGCTTCCAGGGGGTGTTTGATGTGGAGACTTTGGCTTTGCAAGTTAGCATTTCAGCCCGCCATGGCCACCTGAGCGAGGCCAGCCAGGAAAAGATCCGGGCCAAGGTGGAAAAACTCACCCGAATTTTCGACCGGCTCACGGCCATCGTAGTGACGGTCGATCTGGCGTCCGTGGACGGCGCGGTTCATAAAATGGAACAACAAATACGTAAATACAAAGAAAAGATACAGCATCGCGGTCGTACGCCGGGCAGTCACGTCTCGACTCCGTCGGAGTCGAATCCGGAAACGGACTGATTGCCCTGAAGATTGTGCCACTGCTTGACCTCAGCAGCGTGCGACCCATCCCTAAAGGAACGGACGAATGAAGTTTGCCGACTTTGTGAGTGAAGGGGCGATTCGGGCGGATTTGACCGCCAGCGACAAGCCAGCTGTGATCCGCGAGCTGACGGCTGCCTTGGCCGCCGCCAACGCAATCTCGCCGGAGGACATGGAGAGCATTGTCAAAGCGATTCTCAAGCGAGAAGAACTGGGTAGCACCGGCATCGGCCGTGGCGTAGCCGTCCCCCACACCAAGCACCCCAGCGTCAATCGCCTGGTGGGCACCGTGGGGGTCAGCGCCGAAGGGCTGGATTTCAGCAGCCTCGACGGCGAAAAGGTGCAACTGTTCTTCTTGCTGATCTCCCCGCCGGACCGGCCGGGCGATCACTTGCGTGCCTTGGAAAATATTTCGCGACAGTTACGTGATGATACTTTTTGCCGCTTTCTCAAGCAGTCGAAATCCGCCGGAGACATCTGGCAACTGCTCGAAGAGGCGGACAATAACCAGTTCGTGTCGTAGACCACCGTCGGTCATCGGCGCGCTCAGCGGCCACAGGGGCCGTGCCAGCGCCGTGCGGAATCGATGGACCGCAACCACGAGGTCAGCGCGCGATGCGTGATGAAACACTAACTCGACAAGTGACGGTGCGCAGCAGCAATGGGCTGCACGCGCGGCCTGCTGACCTGTTTTCGCAGCAGGCGAGACGGTTTGAATCCAAGATTGAGGTCGTCAAAGAGGGCGCCCGAGTAGACGGCAAGAGTATTCTCGAGCTTTTTACGCTGGCGGCCGTACAAGGAACGGTATTGACGCTCGAAGCCACCGGGCCGGATGCCCAAGCGGCGCTCGAGACGTTGGCCAAGTTGATCGAAATCGATCTGGCCAACGAAGAAATGATCGATCACTAGTAGAAGGCCGAAGGCTGGAGACTGTAGGCGATAGGGCATCCATGCCATGCAGTTGAACCAGCCAATTGGCTAACTACCAAAAAACAACGCTGTGGCGCGAGTGGGCGCAGGAGCCCGGCGTGCCGAGGGCCGCGACTGGCTAGTCCAGCGAGGCAGGCCCCGCGCGTCGCTTCTCCGTCGTGACCGCGCCTGATAAGGCGCTCGATGCAGAAATTTCAGGGAATCGGTGTTTCACCCGGCGTCGCCACTGGCGAAGTGCTGGTGATTGATAGCGAAGGCTATCGCATCACCCGGCGTTACAGATGCTCCGCGACACCCGGCTGCGGGCCGAGCTGGAAGAAATGATCCGGGAGCGGCACTACTCACCCGAATACGCGGTCAGTCGCACGCTCCGCCGCTATGCCAAAGTCTTTCAATCGCTCGATAGCACCTTCCTGGCCGAACGCGCCGTCGATATCTATGACATCGAAAAACGGCTGCTGGGGCACCTTCTGGGCCAGCGGCGCGAGGCGCTCGATCAACTCACCTCTCCGGTGGTGATCCTGGCCCACAACCTCACCCCCAGCGAGACCGCCGCACTCGACCCCAAATTCGTCCGCGGCTTCGTCACCGAAGTGGGCGGCCCAGGCAGCCACACGGCCATCGTCGCCGCCGGCATGGGTATTCCGGCCGTCGTCGGCGCTGGCAATCTGCTGACGGAGGTTTCCGGCGGCGAAACGATCATCATCGACGGCGATCAAGGGCTGGTTGTCGTCCAGCCGGATGAAGAAACCGTCGCCCGCTATCGCCACGAGGCGGAAGAGAACTTGTCGCTCGCCAAGCGGCTGGAATCACTGCGGGATTTAGCGAGCGAGACGATCGACAAAGTCCGCATCGAACTGTTGGGCAACATCGAGTTTCCCACGGAAGTCGATGCTTGCCACCAGCGCGGCAGCGACGGCATCGGCCTGTATCGCACGGAGTTCCTCTACCTCAACGCTGAGACCGAGCCCACGGAAGAGGTCCACTTCAACGCCTATGCCGAAGTAGTCAAGGCCATGCAGGGCAAGCCGGTCTGCATCCGCACGCTCGACCTGGGGGCCGACAAAATGGCCCACCTACCGATGCCCGACGACGAGAAGAACCCGGTGCTGGGCCTGCGCAGCATCCGGCTCTCGCTGCGCAACCTGGAACTGTTCCGCACGCAGTTGCGGGCCATCGTCCGGGCCAGCGCCCTGGGCAATGTGCGGGTCATGTTTCCGCTGATCTCCACATTGCTCGAACTGCGGCAAGCCAAAATGGTGCTGTCCGACGTCATGGAAGACTTGGCGGAAAGTGGCGTGGAGTTCGATCGCAAGCTGCCCGTGGGCATGATGGTGGAAGTCCCCTCGGCGGTGCTCATGTTGGACCGTTTTGTCCACGAAGTGAACTTCATCAGCATCGGCACCAACGACCTGATTCAATACACGCTGGCCGTGGACCGCGGCAACAAGGACGTGGCCTCGCTCTACAACGCCGCCGATCCGGCCGTGCTGCGGCAGATCGAATCGTCCATTCTGGTTTCCAACCAAGGGGGCGTTCCGGTCAATTGCTGCGGCCAGATGAGCAGCAGCCCGACGTTCACGATGCTGCTGTTGGGGCTGGGGCTGCGGCAGTTCAGCGTTCCGCCAGGCGCGATGCTGGAAGTTCGCAAAGTAATTCGCAGCGTAACCATCGACCAATGCCGCGGGGTGGCCCAGCGGGCGATGTCGCTGGAAAACGCCCGGGAGATCAAGAGTTTTCTCAACGAGGAATTGAAGAAAGTGGCGCCGGAACTGGCGCCGTAAGCAAAGAAAGAATTACCGAATAGCCCGAGACCCGCATGAACAATGTTACTCCCACTCCTGCTCTGATTCGCCACCGTGTGCGGGCTCGGTTTGCCAAGCAGGGGGATTTGCGTTTCATCGGGCACCATGATCTGGCACGCACCGTCGAACGACTGCTGCGGCGGGCCGGCGTGCAACTCTCGATGACCGAGGGTTTTCATCCCCGCGCTCGGCTGGGCTTTCCGCTGGCATTGGCTGTGGGCATCGCCGGCGATGAAGAAGTCGTCGAGCTGGATCTGGCGGAAGAGGTGGATATCGCCCGGCTGACCGAGCAATTGCAGGCCCAGGCGCCGCCGGGATTGTCGTTCCGCGACGTGCAGCTCGTCCCGGAGGGGACGCGCAAGGCCGTCGTGGAGAGTTTTGAATTTCGTTTGCCGCTGCCTGCCGAGCGGCGCACAGCGGCAGGGGGCAAAGTAGCGGAATTTCTTGCCGCCACTGCCTGGCCCATCCGGCGCGCGGGTCGGCGGGCAGAACTGGACCTGCGTGCCAGTATTTTAGAATTGACCATCGATGACGCCGGCCTGCACATGCGGCTGGCGTTTTCCCACGACGGGATGCCACGCCCCCGCGAAATCCTGGAGGCGCTGGAGTTGGCCGATCTCGAACAACAAGGTTTTCATTTGACGCGCACCGCCGTAGTGCTTTGCGAAGACACAACTGTTTGCACAACTCAAGCAAGCTGACGCATGAAAATTGCGTTGAAGTAAAACATTTCACCACAGAGTCACGGAGACACAGAGGGACACAGATTTAATGGGGAAGAACCTGGGCGAGTGAGCGGCGTCGCAACGACAAGCCGCCTTGCGTCCTCCGACTTTCTTCTCTGAGTCTCTGTGCCTCTGTGGTTCAAAACCTGGGAGTACCCAACACCATGAAGCAGGAAATGCTGATCAATGTTTCGCAGCCCGAAGAGTGCCGCATCGCGGTGGTCGAGGACGGAATCCTCGAAGAACTGTATATCGAGCGCAGCAGCCAGAACAACTATGTCGGCAACATCTACAAGGGAGTCGTCGTCAACCTGGAGCCAAGCATCCAGGCGGCGTTCGTCGATTTCGGCGTCGGCCGCAATGGCTTTCTCCACATCAGCGACGTCGAGCCGCAATATTTTCGCCAAGGGGGTTATGACCCCAATCAGCCGATCGACGCTCCCGGCCGCCGCCACGAAGAGGCGGACGAGATGCATGACGACGAACACACCGGGGGGCATCATGGCGGCGACGATGAGGACGGAGGCGACGACGAGGGGGATGGCCCACGGCCGTCCAACGGTCGCGGTCGCCAACATGGCCGGCATCGTCCGCCACGCCCCGGCGCCCGCCCTCGCGTGAAGCCGCCCATTCAGGAAATCCTCCGCCGTGGAGATGAAGTGTTGGTGCAGGTCATCAAGGAAGGGATCGGCAACAAGGGGCCGACGCTCTCCACATACATCAGCATCCCAGGGCGATACCTGGTGCTCATGCCGGCCTTGGGCCGCGTCGGCGTCTCGCGCAAGATCGAAGACGACGAAGACCGCCGCCGCCTGCGCGATATCCTGCTGGAATTGAATCCGCCCAAGGGCCTCGGCTTCATCATCAGCACGGCCGGCGCAGGGCGCACGCGACACGAGCTGTCGCGCGATCTCGCCTATCTGCTTCGTCTTTGGAAGGTGATCGTCCGCCGCATCCGCAACATCCCCGCGCCGGTCGATATCTATCAGGAAAGCGACATGATCATCCGGACGATTCGCGATATTTTTTCCGGTGATATCGATACGATCTGGATCGACGAGCCCGCCGCTCACGACCGGGCGAAAGAGTTTTTGCAGATGGTCATGCCGCGGCACGTCAACCGCCTGCAGATGTACGTCGGCCGCGAGCCGCTGTTCCACAAATATCGCTTGGAAGAAGAGATCGCCAAAATTCACCAGCGCGAAGTGCCTCTCTCTCGGGGCGGCTCGATTGTCATCGACCAGACCGAGGCCCTGGTGGCCATCGACGTCAACAGCGGCAGCTTCCGCGCCGACGATAACGCCGAAGAGTCCGCCTTCCAGATCAATCAGCTTGCCGCCCGGGAGATCGCCCGGCAGTTGCGGCTCCGCGATCTGGGCGGCGTGGTGGTCAACGACTTCATCGACATGCGGCGCGAAAAGCACCGCCGCGGCGTCGAACGAGCGCTGCGCGACGCGGTGAAGCGCGACCGCGCCCGCACCAAGATTTTACGCACCAGCCCGTTCGGCCTGATCGAGATGACCCGGCAGAGGATTCGGCCGAGTTTGAAACGGAGCGTCTACCTCGAATGCCCCGGCTGCACGGGTACCGGTGTGGTCAAGACACCAGAGAGCATGGCGATCGAAGTGGTCCGCCTGCTGCTGCTGGCGACGCAGCAGAACGCGGCGAACGTCTCGGTAACTGTCAACGACGAAGTGGCCACCTATCTCAATAATAAGAAACGCCGCGAGATCAGCCGTCTGGAGGATGAGGCCAAAGTGACGATCCAGATCGTCGGCCGCAAGGATTATCTGCCCGAGCAGTTCCTGTTCAATTGCCTGGATTCCCAGGGGAGAGAGATTCGATTCCCGTAGGCGGTTGGCCGGTAAGAGGCAAATCGATGTAGAAGTACGAGACTCCCTTGATGATGACTTTCTCGAGAAAGAGAAATGCAATTCAGCGAATTGACAATTCGATTGTTGCTATTGTTTTTGCCCGGGCTGTTGTGTCACTACGTCGTCGATTGGCTGACAGTCCACCGGCGGCGCCAAATCTTTGAAATCGTCTTGCATAGCTTTCTGTTTGGAGTCATCTCCTACTGCGTTTATGCAGTTCTTCACTTTGCAGTTTATATCCTGGTCTTTGCGGCCACTTTCGGTCATGTCACTCTGCCAACTGTCGCATTTGAACGAAGTTTGACGGATTCAAAATCGCCGCTTAGCCTGGTTGAAATCGTGCTGGTCAGCGCTGTCGCAGTCGTTCTGGGAGTGTTTTTCAGCAAGCTGGTTAACAATAAAACCTTGCACACCATTGCACGAAAGTGGAAGGTCACATACAAGTTCGCCGAACATGACGTGTGGGGCTATGTCTTTGATTCGACGGAAATGGTTTGGATTTTGCTGCGGGACACGGATCAAAATAAAATGTATCAAGGACGCGTCGAAGCATACTCGGATGTTGAACACGATGACTTTGTTGAGTTGCATCTCTTGGACGTACAGGTGTATAATGAGGCAACCGGCGAGTTCCTGTACCAGTCCGATCGAATGTATCTTTCTCGCAATCGAAAATGTATAACTCTGGAGGTATGCGATGTGCCTCAGCCTCGTGCAGGAGAATCGAACGATGCACCAGAATCGGAATGACACAAAACGAGCAAGACCGTTGCCAGAGGGGCCGATCATCAAGGGTGGACGCAACCCTACGAATCCGAAAACGCCCCGGCCACCTGCGCCTCAGGGTAGTGCTGGCGCGCACAGCGACGAGCGAACAGTCAAGCAGTGCCAAGAGGAATAGTCGCTAAACCGGACTGGAATTATTGAGGAGTTCAAGATATGGCAAAAATTTCAGGCCGCGATACCAATCGAGGTTCATCACACAGGAAACAGGTCAACGCAGGAGCAGTCAAGCCACAACAGCCGACGAAAGCCATGGAACGTCCCTCGGCCCCAAAGGGTAGCGGGGGCGGCGCAAAAAAATAATCGCTTCGAACCATCAATAAAGGACTTCTGGATGCGGATTTCATTGTGTCCACGCCCCAATTCCCCCCTCGACCAGCCACCCCAAATACGCTAAAATGTTGGATTCGCATAAGTCGAACTAGAGAGCCAGGAAACGATCCATGTACGCCATCATCGCCGACAGCGGCAAGCAGTTCAAAGTGGAAGAGGGCCAGAAAGTCCAAGTGGACTATCGCGAAGTCAAGGTCGGCGACGCCATCACGTTCGATCAGGTTCTGGCCGTTCGCAATGAAACCGGCTTGAAAATCGGCCATCCCACCCTGGCCGGCGCCAGCGTCACGGCCGAAGTCGTGGCCGTCACCCAAGGCCCCAAGCTGGTCATCCAGCGCCTCCGCCGCCGCAAGAACTCTCGCCGCAAGACCGGCCATCGCCAGATTTACACCGAAGTGCTGATCAACAGCATCGTCGGCTGATAGTATCCCTCACGCTCCGCGTGAGGAAAACGAAAAATGGCTGGCCGAGACTGTCCGCGCGCCGGGACGGCGAGACAAAATCCCTTGTTGAAAGCTGGCATCACTGTAAACACGCTGCCGGCCAAGGCCCTCACCATCCACGCCCTGCGAATGGAAGGCGAGTGATGGGGGTACTCAGTACTCAGTCTGTGACTTCTCAGGCGACTATTTAAGCTTGGCCAGCGGTCTATGATGCGCCGGCACGGCATGGAGCGCCGGTGCGAATCACCCTTAAACCTTCAAGACCGTCCACACGAGAAATCCTATCATCGGTCCAAATACGATCGCCACAATTATCCAGAATCCCAACCGCGTTCCCTGCTTTGGCTGGATATGGGGCGTCTGTCGCCGAATCTGTTCGTAATTGGGCGAGAGGATCGTTTTTCCCTTGTGGCTGAGAACCAGGTAAAACAAAAAGATGCCCAGTACCGTCCCACAGGGAAAGGCAAGCAGACTGACCGCGGCGACAGCCCTGGCCGGATTGACTACCTTTGGATCCAAACGAAAGAGTCCCACCCCCATCAGGATCATCGCTATCCCCAGCGCGCCCCCGACGATCCCCATCAGGGGTGACTTCCCGGCGAGTGACGCCATTGCAAGGCAGAAACCCACTCCACCAGCAAACATGTAGAACAATCCTGATGCCCGTAACGATGATTCATAATTGAGATACAACTTGCGAATCCGCTCGGCGTCGGAATCTACCGCCGCGGGCCCTGAGTGCGCAAGACTCTCGATCTGCGGGGCGGCATACGGATTCTGTTCATCGGTCATGGAAGGCCCTTCCGGATACGAGTGACAAATTCATCCTCGAATCTTCTCGCGTAGATGTTCTCACCATATTAGTCCAGGAATCACAGCACAGAAAGACATGAAATTAACGAATCGCGGGCAGCAACAACCCGAGGAAAATCGCAACGATAATCATCAGCAACACGACCAGGATGCCATTGCCCGGCTGATATTTGATGTGAGGCGTCCGGCTACGAATTGCGGCATAATCCGCCGAGAAAACAAAGCGGCCCCTCGCCCCCAGCAACAAGTACAAAACATAGCCCCCAGCCGCAAACTGCACTCCCAGCACCATCAACACGGCTGCGAGAACTGACCACAGCACGACGTAAATTGCCTCCGTCATCGTGTATCGATTCCAGACATTGGGAATCATGAAGAACAACACCACCGCGCCGATAATGAAAAACAGCCCGCCCAGAGCGGCAATGGATGTTTCCACACTCAGATGGCGCCGCCGGATTAGTTCGTCCTCGCTCGCACTTTCAGGCGTTGGCCGCTGCGCAGCGGCTGACGCTTCAAGCGAGGGCGACTCATAGGGATTTTCGGAGTCGGTCATACGCGACACCTGTTGCGTTTCAAATCATGGGTGCCATGCCCACGCTTGAGTCAGCATAACGTCTCGTAGCGTACCGAGTTTCCGATATTGCCCCATTATCACGTTCGCGCGGGCATGGAATCTTCGGCATCACTCTGCCTCCAGACATGCCCACGTGAATTACATACTGGGCTGTTATTGTTGCATTCCACTTACACCCATCAAATGCCGTCCCCAACGTGGGCATGGCACCCAGGACAGCCAGTGTCTTGAGGGGACAGTCCCCCCGCCCCATGCGCCAGTTGACCTGCGCTGCAAGACCCCGGTTTTCTCGGGGAATTTTGGTTCTCCCTGCGGTTCCAAACTCACCCGAAAAACGCCGAACTGCAAATTCCCACGGAGAAAACTGGCCACCGCCGAAATCGCCTCACCCATCACTGCTAGCACCCGGCCGAAGCCAGATTGTGTTAAGTTGTTATGAAGCAGCAGTTTAGAACAATCTTTTTAGCCTCCTGTTGACGCCTTCTGCTACGTGAGTAAACTCCTACTCTTTCACCATGTATTGTGTGTACCAGGGCATCGGATACAATATATGGTGGTTAATGTGCAATTTTACCACCTTTGGTCCCGATAGTTCCAACTGTCGCC
>JAIOPX010000129.1 GCA_021413705.1 Planctomycetota bacterium
GATGGCCACCGTAGGATCGGTGAACTGAACATACGGCCCGGCGACCAGTTTGATTGCCACGGGTTTCTTTTTCGTAGTAACCGAGCCGTTATCTTCACGGACTTCAGTTGCCGCATACGGATCGGCAACAGCCTGCCCATCGGCACGGAAACAATAAATGAGTCCGTCTGTTGTGCTGGCGTACAAAGCTCCGGTGGCAACGGCCAGCCCTTCCACCTGACCCCAGGCGCGGGCCTTCCAGATTTCATGGCCATCGGCCGCGTCGTAAGCCCGGACTTCATCGGTCCCTCCCACGAATACCTGGCGGCCCGCCACGATGCCCGTCCGACACGATCCACGGACCTGCCATAGCGGCTTCCAACCTTCTCGCAAAAACGCGCTCAAAGTAGCGTTGGCGAATAAAAATGCTTTGTCATCCAGATAACATGCATCAAAACGTCCCACATGGGCTCGATACTGCGAAGGATTAGCCAGTTCCACGTCACTGGCCACGGGAGCTCCCGTACCCGACCCGCTTGCCAGATGTCCGCCGGAAAGCATGGCAAAGCATCCCGAGCTGCCATTGAGCCGATACGCCAAACCAGGAATCTGATAAATGTGTGCGGCGTTTCGCCCCTGGGGCGCCACCATCAAACGATCGTTGAGCGCCATCATCCCCATGAAAGTCTGCCCGACCGGCGTCTGCCGCACATCGCATCCCTTTCCTTCAGGCTTGCCCGTTTGGGCATCCACCGCGCAGAGATACGATTCGTTGGAGGGCAACAGTGAAGCGGAAAAATAAGCAATGCCTGCCTGAACGGAGACGCCGCTACGGACCGGCCACCGCGAAATGAGTCTGCCGTCGTACAGCACTTTGCCTCGATTTTCGGTGGGGCTGAACCGCCACACGAGCTGTCCTTCCTTGGCCGTAATGCAATAGGCGTTTCCGTCGTCGGAGCCGAAGTAGAGATTTCCTTGATGAAAGCTGGGAGGAAGCCTGACCGGCCCCTCGGTGGTGAACGACCAACGCTCCGCGCCGGTCGCAGCGTCGAGGCAGTGGACCGCGTCGTCGGCCGAAGATCCGAAGTAGAGGCAATCGCCGACCACGATCGGATGAAATACTGAGTCGAACTTGGTGTCATCACCCAGCAACGGGATCTCTCGATAGGCGTCCACCTTGGCGGGGCCATAGAGAGCCTTACGCGGCTGCTGCGGAGATCGATAGATCCAGGCGGGTCGCAGGGTGGCGGCCGGAATCGTTTCCACGGTGGCCGCGGTTCGGCCATTGTCATGCCGGTAGGTTGGCCAATCATCAGCGCGAGCCGTCGGCGACAGTTGCAAGCTGGCTGCACATAGAAATAGGATCCTGCCGCTCCAAACCATTCGCCTCGACTGTGTCACAATTCTGTTCATGGTGTGAATTATTGTTTTTCGTTCAGGACGATGTGCTACTTGTCACCTGACAAGTAGCTGAGATCCCTCACACTCGATCAGCCGGGTGAGGTGTGTGCAGTTCCAGTTTAACTCCCGCAAGCCGGGGAGGCACGCCATGGCCGGATCATTGGCGAAAAGCGAAGCCAGTCTTTGCATTCGCGGGCCGGCGCTGTGAATCAAGCGAGACAATTGAAATCCCGCTGGGCAATGAGGAGACGCCTCAGAAATAGAAATACAACCCAGCGCCACCAGCCACAACAACAAGCAGCGCACATATGGCCACGGTCATATTTCTTCGACGACGGCGGATGGCTTCTTCCCGATCCAGTTGCGCCAGATCGGCGTCGATTCTCCTCAGCAATTCCAAGCAGGGAATGCATTCTCCCGCTGCGTCACACTCGTCGATTAAGCGCTGCGTTTCTTCCTGTTGGGCAGACATTGTTCCAGCCATGATTCACGCTCCGTGGCGAGCCCGGCGAAACGAGGGGAGCTGCGATCAGTTGACCGCGCGACGCCCCCCGCCGATGGTTCCCTCAATAATTTCCGGCTTCAATCGCCAGATTCAATGTATGCATGTGAAGACCAAATGTCCACCGCATGAAGAAGAAGTGAAGCGAGCCCCCCACCAGCGCGGGATGCAACCCGTAGGTCAGGCTATTGCCTGACGATTGCCGAAACAGGGAGTGCATCGCCCCGAAAGATGGGCGGACAGGTTTCTCAATGCTGCTCGCGTCAGGCAATAGCCTGACCTACTTCTAACCTACCGCAGTGCGATCGTCCGGGCCAGCGGCCTGAGCACGCCGTCTATGACATATCCCTCGACCATATCGCGGCAAACCTTGGCGAGCGTCTCAAGCGTGGCCACATAGCTGGCGTCGGGAGCCAGACTGCCATACTGCCGGGCGGTCAAATAGACGCTCAACTGCTCTTCTGTATACTCGCCGGTACGGACCTGGTAGGCATTCGTCCGCGTTTCTACGCTTAAACGACACTGCAAGCGGCAGTCGTCATCAATGGCTACGGTCAGCGACGGTTCGAAGGCGATCACGGTCCCCCCCGCGGCTTCCGCCAATTTTTCCATGGCCGGGCTCACGCCGAGCGCTTCCGCCACCAATTGGTTGTGATTGCCGCGATACGTGAAATCAAAGCCGAATAACAGGTCGAGCGCTTCGCAATCCAGCGGACTGACCGACAACATATAGGGCGCCAAATCGAGAATCAGCCGGTGCTGGCCCAAGGCGTCTTCCAGGCGGTCGGGATTCACCTGGCCGGAGCAGATCCGCCGCAACTCGATCGAAGACCAGCGATATTGGCCGCGCCCCTTATCCTCCTCCAGCACGAAGTCTCCCTTTTCGCGGCAGTAGAAGTTCCGCATCGTGGGATACGATTTCTGAACGCGCTCATAGAAGTGCAGCAGTGCCTCCCGGTTGTTCGGCAGGTCCATCTCGGTGCTCAACGTCATGTTGACGTAGAAATCGTCGCACAAGGAACCGTAAGGGTTCATCAGGCACGCTTCCTTCAGCAGGGGTGGATCGAGATGAGGGGGATGATTGCCGGCTTAACACAAACTTTTATAATGACACTTCTCCAGCCGCCTTCACTCCAGATTAGCAGGTGACTTATGGAAAGGCCAGTACTTGGCGACCTCTTCACCCTGTTCGCCAGCGAGCTGGGTTGGATGGCGATCGTAGGCCGAAAAAATCGCCTACTTTACGTTCGTTTCGAAGAGCCATCAAAGGCTTCTGTGCTATCGACCGTGCGGAATTTGCTGACGACGGATGCCTGCGAGGATGATTGGAATGAGCCCCTGGCAGCGCGGCTGCAAGCCTACGCTGCCGGCACGCCCGATGATTTCCGCGATATCGCGGTGGATTACGAAGGGTGGACTCCCTTTGCCCGGAAAGTGTTGGAATTCTGTCGCCGTGTACCGTGCGGGCAGACCACCAGCTATGGACAACTCGCGGCTCGCGCGGGTTCGCCCCGCGCCGCCCGCGCAGTGGGAAACGTCATGGCGCACAACCGCTGTCCGTTGGTGATACCCTGCCATCGCGTGCTCGGCTCTGGCTCGTCTTTGGGGGGGTATTCCGCCCGCGGCGGGCTAAAGTTGAAGCGAAAATTGCTCGACATAGAGGCCATGGAAGTAGTAGCGGTTAAGTAAACAGCAGGGGCGGTTGCGTTGTTCTGAGATGCCCCGGTGAATACTGGCAAGTTCAGCGGGACTCACTGCCGCGAATCCGCTCTATGCTCACATAGTATGCTCCGCACAACGGTTTGCCTGACGCGTCCAGAAACCAAGTGAAAACCTGGGTCCTTCCCGCGGGTAGTTCGGCGGTGAATGTTGCCTGCTGGTCGTCCTTGCCAACTTGCTGCTCGGCTTGGAACGAACCGATTTTTACTTTGGCGGCGGCGATCGGCAGCGCTTTGCCGGCCGGCAGGTTTCCGTAGGTGCCTTGCAGTGGTGGAGCGGCGGCGGTAATTCTCAAACCAGATTCCGTCGGCCACCGCCGTAGGGAAATGGTGTAAGTGCCGGGCTGCTCCACGCGCAGGTGCCACGCGCCATTGATGTTCTCACCCTGGCGGTAGCAAAAGTAGTTATCGCAATAGGCGCCGGCCCAATCGCAAGCAGTGAGTCGTGTCGGATTCTCGCGCTCGGAGCCGATGGAGATGGGGCAATACTCGGCCGCCTGGGGCATCAACTTTTCCCACCAGGAATCGTAGTGCCGGCGCATGGATTCGACGACCTCGGGGTGGTCAGCAAGAACATTCTTCTGTTGTCCAGGGTCGGATCGCAAGTCATACAACTCATTTCCCTTGATGAGCCGCCACTTGTTCCAGAGGACGGCCGCGTCACCCTGATGGAGGTGTCCACCATATTGGATCACCAGCTTACGATCAGAAAGCGAATTCGGCTTGTTTCGCAGCAGGCCGGCCAGACTGACGCCGTCCAACACTGCGTCTTTGGGCAGAGGCACCTGGCAGAGTTCGGCCAGCGTGGGGAGCAAGTCTTGGCACTGAGTAACAGCATCAATATCGCGTGACGGTCCCAACGCTCCCCGCGGCCAGCGGATAAAGCAGGGGACGCGATGCCCACCTTCGTACAGCGAGCGCTTTTCCCCGCGCATACTGGCATTGAATACCTGCGCCCCCTGCGAGGTGCCGTTGTCTGTCATGTAAACCAGAATCGTGTCATCGGCCAGTTTGGTTTCATCGAGCAGGTTCAACAGGCGTCCGACGTTCTCGTCGAGGTTGGCGATCATGCCAAAAAAGCCGGACGTTTCCTCGGGTACGCGGCCGGCATAGGGGCGGCGATATTTTTCGGCTACCCAATAGGGCCAGTGGGGAGCGTTCGTGGGGAGATAGAGCAGAAAGGGATCGCGGGCGGCTCCCCTCGCTCGGATCCATTGCATGGCCTCATCAAACCAAACATCGGTGCAGTACTTGTGAAACTCCCGCGATTGGCCGTTATGAACGAAGGAATTGTGAAAGTAGTCGTTGCCAAAATGGTCGGCCAGCGATGTGATGCCCCAGGCGCGATGATAGAGCGTCTCTTGAAACCCGCGGTCCTGGGGGCGATAGGGATAGTTGTCTCCCAAGTGCCACTTGCCAAACAGAGCCGTTTTATATCCGGCGGCCGAAAAATAGTCCGGCAGCAGGGGAATGCCGCTGCGAACGAGCGAGCGGCCCATGCAAACAAAGGTGGCACGGTTGCGCAGTGCATCTTGTCCGGTGAGCAATTGGCCGCGTGTCGGGGTACACATCGGGGCTACATGAAAATCGGTTAGCCGCACGGACTGGGCATGGAGCCGGTCCAGATGGGGCGTCTTGAGAATGGGATTGCCATGGCACGACAGATCGCCGTAACCCTGGTCGTCGGTGAGCAGAATCACCACATTGGGCTGGGCCGCTGATACGGTCGTCGTCGCGACCGCCACCAGCATTGTGAGCAGCGGCTTGAGTTTCATGATGCGGGCCTTGTTCGAGGCTGCTTTTAATTGCAGTCCAGGCAAAAGTTATCCCCCACTATACAACAACGGCCGGGAGGCGTGTGGCACCTCCCGGCCGTCGTGTGTTGGTTGGACATGGCAAGCGGGCGTTACCGGTGGAGAATGATCTTCGCCGGAACTTTGTGCAGCAGAACCGGTTGCTGAACCACCAATGGCACATCAATCACCGGCGTATAGCAAGGACTGTAGCAGGAGCTATAGCAACTGCTGTAGCAGCCATAGTCGTAACAGCCGTAACTGTAACACCCAAGCTGGGGCCAGCAGGATGGGGTGTAGCACTTGTCAAAGCACTTGTAGTTGTAGTTGCACTTGTTGTCATAACACTTGAAGTTGGGCTGACAGAAGTTCTTGTTCGAATAAGACGACTTCGAAAAAGACTTCGACGAAGAACCTTGAGAACCGCCGTTTCCCTTTCCTTTGGCCATCGCCGGGGCGGCCGCCAGGGCCAGGCTCAACACGGTCACTGACAACAGGATTTTGTGGGCTGTAGCACGCATCGCTCATCTCCTTAGGCTGGGGGTTGGTTTGGTGGGATCCATTCGTCCCACTACCAGGCTCAGCGTAGGATCGAGCGAGATGTTACATGCGGCCTGCGGATTTTGTGCCACTGCTTGACAGACGCCGCTGTTCGCATGGCGTAATGAAACCGGCCTAACGGCGTCTTTCAAGCAGTGCGGCTCAAGCAGGCTGGAAAGCACTGCTTGGCGGACGCATCAATGCGACAAAATTTCATCGAACCGATCGTGGCGTCCTGCAAGCAGTGGCACGATCAAGCAGTTGCTTGACAGCACAACCCATATAGTATACACATATACACTATGCTGGCCCACCTCGATGCCGACTGTTTCTATGTAAGCGCCGAACGCGTGCGGCATCCGCACTTGCGCGGGATGCCGATCGGCGTGCTGGGCAACCATGGCGCGTGCATCATCGCCAAGTCGTATGAAATGAAGGCGGCGGGCGTCAGCACGGGTATGCCCATCTGGGAGGCGCGGCCGATCTGTCCGCAGGGAGTGTACGTCAAACGAGACTTTCAGTGGTATGAAATGCTCTCGCGCAAGATGCTGGGCATCGTCCAGGAGTGGAGCCCTTGCATCGAGTTCTATTCCATCGACGAATTCTTTTTTACCACCCAAGACACCACGCTGGCGGCGGCCGAGCATTGGCAGTCGGACATGCAGCGGCGCGTCGGCGTGCCGGTCAGCATCGGCATCGCGCCGACCAAGACGCTCGCCAAGCTCATTTCAGACTCGTCCAAACCGTTCGGCTGCGGCGTGCTGCACGACGAGGCTGGCCGCCGGCAACTATTGCGAGCCAAGCCGGTCACCGAGATCACCGGCATTGCCGCCCGCAGCGCCGCCAAGCTGGCAGCGCAAGGGATTACCACCTGCGAACAGTTTGCCGACGCCGACCGGGCTTTCATTCGCTGGCTGCTCACCAAGCGCGGCGAAGATTTGTGGTGGGAACTCAACGGCACGCCGGTTCAGCCCGTCTTGTCAAAACGCCCCGATCACAAGTTTATCTCGCGCGGCGGGAGCATCGGTTCGGCTTCGGCCGACCCGGCCCGCGTGCAAGCATTCGTCGTTCGCAACACGGAACGCCTGGTGGAAGCTCTGAACTACTACAAAGTCATGTGCGATTTCCTGACGCTGTCGCTGCTGTTCACGGATCGCCCGGAGCAGGGGGAGCGAGTCCATTTGCTGGGGAGCACCGCCGACTACGAGGAAATCCTGCAAGCCGCGTTGTGGCTCTTGCCCAGAGTGTGGCAACCGGCGACCTCGCAGGTCCATTACATGCATGTGATTGCCGGCGGGCTGCGCCGTCAGCGGCAATTGAGCCTGTTCGGCGAGCCGTCGTCCCGAGCGGCGCGGGTGGCCGAAACCAAACGGCACATCAATCAGAAGCTGGGGCGGTTCGCGGTCCGCAGCGCCTTGACGCTCCCCCTTGCCGACGTGCATCTTGACCCGGCCAACGATTATGATATTTGTGACATCTACGGCAAATCTTGCTTTTGAGGAACCCATGTGCCGCGGCATCTCCATCCTGAAAAACCGCATCCGCCAGGAATTGTATGAGCGGTACGAGCTGGCGCGCCTCGTTCACACCCGCAATGAAACGGCGGTAGAGGAACTCTGGTTTGACTTCGCGGATCGGAGCCTCAAACGGGTGCTGCTGCCGGTGATCGATTCCGGTCAGCTTGAGATCATCGAGTGGGGCAACCGCAGCGGGGAAACCAAACTTCCCAAAACGGGCTGGTGCAAGAAAGAGAGCCTGGAGGCGGGCAAGTGGCGCTGGCTGCACCCGGAGCGGGTGGAGATTCCCGCCAACTTCGGACTGGAGAAAGGAATCTGGTTTCAAATTGAACAAGGCATCGCCGGGATCCGGGTGCAAGACGAACAAGGCCGGCCGCATGTGTATATGCTTACCGAGCCGTCCTCGCACTATTTTCAAGTGATGACGCGCCACGACCGGATGCCCGTGCTGATTGAGCAGCGGATTTAAGGGTGCCCATGAGCGTCCGTCTGCAAAATTCCCGTCAGCGCTGATTCAATCATCTCACGCTTGGCAAGTCCCGCCAGCCATGAGCTGGGTATTCCGCTCCGGCCCCAGAACGCGCCGGCGAGTTGACCACAGACAGCGCCCGTCGTGTCGGCATCGTCACCCAGGTTGACGGCGCGGAGCACGGCTTGGGAAAAATCATCCGCGTTGTGAAAGGCCCACAAGGCGGCTTCCAGACTTTTGACGACATACCCGCTCCCCCAGATTTCCGGCGGTTGTGATTTGCGAAATGAACCCATTGCGACTTCGTCTACTTCTTCATGCAATGGCGCGAAGTGTCGCAATTCTTGCAAAGGTGGCCAGCTGGACGAAAGGACTTCCTTTCGATCGACGCCTTGCATCATGCCCGCCAGGAGCAAAGCAAAGTACCGACAACTGGATAGACACTGCGGACTGGCGTGCGTTGGTAGACTCGATTCAGCTGCTCTTTCACAGAGCAAAGGAAGTTGATCAGGAAAAAAATGAATAAATGCAATCGGAACAGGAGCGAGTCGCATGATGGAACCGTTGCCGCTTGATCGCGGATGGTCATCGCCACTCTTTCGAGCATTGTCGTTTTTGGCAAATCGTTCCAGGGCCATTCCCGTTGTCATACCGATATCGAAGCAGCGGCCATTGACTGAAAACTTACCTTCTTTCCACCAGGAAACGTACCGCTGGGCCTGATCGTTCAAATTCCAGCCGGCCTGGGCAATGCTGTCAGCCAAGGCCAGTGCCATAGACGTATCATCCGTCCACTCTCCCGGCGCTAATCCATGCGGCCCGCCCGCACGATAGTCTGTTACGGGTGTGAATGTGCCAGGCGATTCAAATTCAATCGCCGCCCCCAGGGCATCGCCAATGGCTAGCCCCAGTAGCGCGCCGGCTTTTCGATCGTCCATAGCATCGTATCGCATTTGAAAACTCCTCAGTACTCAGTACTCAGTACTCAGTACTCAGTACTCAGTACTCAGTACTCAGTACGGCGGTAACAATCGTCGGAATCCATGTATCAGCACGATCGCCAGGAAAAACACATTCCGTACCAACTGCCCCGGCCAGAAGAGTGGCTGCGGCGGTACATGCTCTCCTGCCCTGTCGCAAGGGAATCGCTGCGCCACACGAGCGCCAAGCCGACTGAACCAGGCGACAGAGCGTGGCCATTCCATTAAGCCATCGAGCCAGTCAGTTGGAATAGCTGATGAACCGGTTGTTGCTCCGGCGAGCGATCCCACGATCCCGGCCACCGTATCCGTGTCTCCACCGAGCCGGACGGCCGCTTCAACGCTTTGCCGAAAGTCGCCCGGAAAACGGAGCCAGCAGAACAATGCCACGGCCGTCGTATGGTGAATGTAACCGGTCACGCGCCCTGCAAGCCCTATTGCGGCTGCTAGTTCCTCCGGTGAGGAGCCGCGTTCGAGATGATCTGCCACTTTGTCCAGAAAACCCAGCAATTCACTGTCTGAAATCTGCTCGCCGATCTGCTGAAGGATATTGCCCATGTTAAGGCCTGAAAGGCCGTGCTTGGCAGCCAGCCCGGCGGCGGTGGCTACAGCAATCGCCCCTTGTTCAGCGCGGGGATCGCGATGAGTCATACGCGTGGAAGCGCGGAGTATCGTTCTCATTGTGTCAGGATCGTCCGCGAAAATGATGCCGATGATCGGCGCGCGCATCGCAGGTCCGTTGCCGGCCGAATTGACGCCGCTGCGCGTCGGTGGAAATCCGAGCCAGAGCTTCAGTATCGCCCGCAACGTCCCCAGCCCCACACCGGCCGGCAAACTCAACAGCCAAAAGCGAAGCCGCCAAGCCAGCGATCGCTGAAATCGCTCGACATCCCCACCGGAATCCAGCAGCGCTTGTGCAGTCATTGCGGCATGTTCCGTATCATCGCTGATCATGCCCCGCCCAAAGAAGAAACGGTGCCGCAGATCACCTGTACCGAACAGCCGGCATCCACGACGAGCGTTTAACCCTTCCCAGGGCAAGCCGATTGCATCTCCCACAGCCATTCCTAGCAGGGCGCCTTCCATGGCTTCCTGCCGGCGTACTTGCTTGGCTGCGTGGAGAAGTGCGGAAGCCATGGTGTGTCCTGCCTACTGCGCCGGAAATTGAATCCTCGCCAGTTTCGCCGCCAGGTCGGTGTCGGGATGGAACGCCAGTTCCACAGCGGCCACGCGGCTGATCCGCGCAGTCAAACGGCGGACGTTGCCGTAGGGAACTCCGTCGATGAACGCCGCCAAGGGGCGTTTGTTCTCGTCGACCGCGCGAAGTTCAATCACAGAATCGAACGGCAACACCACGGGTCGCCAACTGGTAGGGCGAAGCACGTTGGAGCCGACCAGCAGAAACGCTTGCGTACCCAGGGGGAGCGATGTCGCACCCATCGCCCGGGCGTAGGCCGTCGAGCCGGCTGCCGTGGAGACGAGCACCCCGTCTCCCACCAGTTTCTCGATGCGCGTCTGGCCGTTTTCGACCACTTCGATCCAGGCCGTCTGCCCGGTGGCTCGTTCAACCCAGGTATCGTTGAAAGCCAAGGCGGTCTGAATCTTGCCATCGATTCCCTCGATTTCCACATGCATCAATGGCAGGTGTTCGACAACAAACTCGCGGGGCTCGCGGGCCAGAGGGCCTTCGTCGTTCAAAAGAAAACCGAGATGGCCTGCGTTCCAGCCGAACAGCGGCAGCCGTCGCCGCCAGTGGCTGCGGATGGCGCCGAGCATCGTGCCGTCGCCGCCGATCGTCACTAACAGTTCGGGAGTGGCATGAACGAACGAAGCCAGGTTTGCCGCCAGGGCCTTGGCGTGACCGTTGACATCATCCACGACCAGTTCCAGCCGGGGCTCGCCAAGCGTTAGCGCCGCTCGCTGCCGAGGAGCGCCCCCTCGATACAAGCCATAACGCTCGATGTAGGCCGCGACATTGGCCGGGAGCAGTTTGGAAACATCGCGATGCTCAAACACGCCAGCCCGCAGATGCAGCCCCTCGCCATCTTTTTCCACCGGGAGCAGGCGATGATGTGGCGGGAGATCGCTGGTGGCAAGCTTCGTTTCTCGTGGCTGAACGACCACGAACTGCGCTTGCTGCCAGAGTTCGCTCCCGCGGTCCCATTGCTGTTGAATGATCGACTTGCCCTGGCTTCCACCCTGGATCAGTTCGTGCGTTACCACATGCCATACCGAACCTTGCGCGGCAAACCGAGATTGCAGCTCACGTGATCGAGTGAACGTGGCATTTTCCAGATCGGACAAGTCCACGGTCATGCGCGGCAGATTGCCGAATGCCAGATCGGCCATCGTAGCGCGATGAATCGGAGCAATTTCCGCCGTCGCCGGTTTATCGGGCCGGGGGCCGCAAGGAATGACGATCACTTGGTCAAACTGCTCAGCCAAACGCGCGGCAATCTCGCGATGATGCGCCCCGGGCGGATTAAAGCTGCCGCCGAAGATGGCGATTTGTCGGGTCATCGGCTCCCCCGTTCTCTCTGGGCCAATAGGTACAGTCCGGAATAAACCTTGGCATTGATGATCTTGCCTGATTCGGCCGCCACTGCAAGCCAAGAATCAATTTCGCCAAGCGGCACAATGTGTACGGTAATCTCCTCACTGCCATCGCCACCTCCAGCGGCTTGTTTTTCAACATCCGTAGCGATGAAGATGGTCACCATTTCATTGGTCAGCCCGGGTGACGACGTGACCGCGGCCATTCGCTCCCACGACCCGCCGCCAAAACCTGTCTCCTCCAGTAATTCTCGCCGCGCTGCCTGTTCCAACGACTCACCTTCTTCGCCAGCGATGTCCCCCGCCAATCCGGCCGGCAGTTCAATGACCTGGCCGGCTACAGGCGGGCGGTATTGCTCGATCAAAACAACCTGCCCCTCCCTGGTTACCGGCACAATGCAGACCACTCCAATGCCAACCGGCCGCTCGACGAACGACCACCCGTTGCGATCGATGAGGCGGAGGTGCTTGGTTTGGGCGATGAGTTTGTCGTGAGACTCTCGCATAATCTTCTCTCATCCTTCTCTGTGCTTCTGTGTCTCTGTGGTTCAAACATCCTGGGCAAAGTTTCGGCTCTCCACGAGCTGCACTCCCGCCGCCGCCATTGCGCTGACCGCGGCCTCAACGTCTCCCGGTTTCAGATTCACGCCGCGGCAGCCGTCTTTGATCAACAATGTGTGGAACCCATCTTCAACAGCATCCAGCGCTGTGTACTTCACACAGTAATCAGTCGCCAGGCCCATGACGTAAACGTCCGTTACGCCTCTCTTGCGGAGATAATCGGTCAGCCCTGTTGCTCGAATACGTTGGTTGTCATAAAAGTCGCTGTAACTGTCGATGCCGGCATCCGTTCCTTTGTGTACGACATGATCGATCTCGGCCTGGTTCAGTTCGCGATGTAATTCCGCCCCGGTACTCCCTTGTACACAATGGTCGGGCCACAGCACCTGTTGCACGCCGCCAAGGTTCACTACATCTCCCGGCGACTTGCCAGGGTGTTGGCTGGCAAAACTGCAATGCCCGGCCGGATGCCAGTCCTGCGTGGCCACGACCACATCGAAACGCGGCATCAGCCGGTTGGCGATCGGCACGACGCGATCTCCTTCCGCCACGGCCAGCGCGCCGCCGGGCATGAAGTCATTCTGCAGATCGACCAACATGAGAGCATTCATACTTGGAACTCCTTTGCTTCTTCCGCCTATTCCTTGGTGCTGTGCCTCTGTGTCTCTGTGGTTCAATTCGCCTTCCCTACAGGTCCGCTTCGGCAAAGCGGACCTACTTCAAATCTCGAAATTAAACCCTCGCTTCGTCAGTCGGTCATACTTCTTGCGATCGAACTTGTAGAGTTGTGCCGCCCGGTGGGCGACGTCGGTCTCCACCTCGTCCAACTCCACCAGGATTTCCATGCTCAAAATCTTTTTGCGGAAGTTTCGCTTATCGAGCGGCCGATCCAAAATCACTTCGTACAGGTGCTGCAATTGGCGGAGTGTAAACTTTGCCGGCAGCAGTTCAAATCCGATCGGCTGATAGCGCACTTTCCCTTGTAGCCGCTCGTGCGCCAGCCGCAGGATCTTGGCATGATCGAAGGCCAGTGGCGGCACGTCGTCGATGGCAAACCAGGCGGCGTTGCGGGCGTCGGTCGCGGCGGTGACTTGATGATCGGAGAGCTTGACCAGGGACAAATACGCCACTGTCACCACCCGCTCGCGCGGATCGCGGCCCAACTCTCCGACCGTATAGAGCTGCTCTTGGAACACATTTTCAATGCCCGTTTCCTCTTGGAGTTCCCGCCGGGCAGCTTCCTCCAACGTCTCGTCGAGACGAACAAAGCCGCCGGGCAATGCCCACTTTCCCTCAAAGGGTGGCAGGTTCCGCTGGATCAGCAGAACCTTGAGATCCTCCTCATCGAGGCCAAACACCACGCAATCGACCGTCAGTGCCGGCCGGGGATATTCGTAACAGTATTTCATATCGGCTTCCTTAGTGTTGTTTATACACGAATAATAGTGTTATATTAACACTAAGTCAAGGGGTGAGCGGGTGGCTCTGTCGGAAAACATCAGCCGGCACGCGCTAGCGTCCGGTCGCTTCGTCGTGACCGTTACCGTGTGGACCGGGGCTAGCGCCCGGCGGCTGATCCGAAATCGCCTTTTTCCGACAGAGCCTAGCCCGGGATCCTGAGCAAAGTGCGCAATTCTCGATTCTACCGGCGGCTAGCGCCGTGCCGCTCAGTGGACACCACCTCTCGCAACTCGACCAACTCCTGTTCATAGCCGCCCGAGAGAATGGGGAACCGACACCAGGTTTTGGGATCGAGGTTTTCATCATCCAAGTGGAACGATGGAGCATACCGCTCGCGCTTCCATTGATTGCGAGCCCAGAGACGGAAGAACCGCTCGACCCAAATTCCCAACTGCTGCGGGTCATGCTGGGGAAACTGTGTTCGCATCAGGCGATAGACATCGATCGGCCCGTGCTTGTCCCGGATCGCCGCCCGTTCCACCGCATCGAGCAGGTCGTACGGCATCAGGTCGGCTTCGTCAGTCTGGGCGGCGGCTTGAGGGCGAAGCTCGGCCGTCGGCGCTTGCTCGATCACCAGATTCAGCGCCGGGACATTACCAACATCCTGCGGACCCTGGCGATACATCCAATCAAGCCAGAGCCGCAAAAATGCCTTGTCGATGCCGGCGATGGGGGCTAGGCCGCCGCTGGTGTCGCCGTCCATCGTGGCATAACCCACGGCCGCTTCGGAACGATTGCTGGTCGAAAGCAACAAAGCGCCGCGCAGGTTGGCCAGCAACCAGACGCTCGGAGCCCGCGTCCGAGCTTGGATATTTTGCAGAGCAATGTCGTCGTCCGCCCAGGTTAGTTCGCGGCCGATCTCCTGTGAAACCAGGCCAATGTAGGCCTGCACGACGGCATCGACGTCGAGCAGATAGAACTCAGCCCCCAGTGCCTCCGCCAACGACTGGGCGGCATTGCGGGTCGTCTCTCCGCTGTTACGGGTAGACTGGTAGACGCAGGTCAACAACCGCCGCATGATCTGCTGATCGCTACTCGCGCTTTCAAGCTGCGGAATATACGACAGCTTACCCAAAAAGCCTTTCAGGCCAAGTTCGCGAATGCCGTTTTGCACGACCAGCCAGATCAAAACCGCCACAGCCGACGAATCGGCCCCACCACTGAGCGAAAGCACAAACCCTCGCGAGCGGCTCTTGCGAAGATAGTCGAATAAGCCAAGCGATACCGTCCGCGCGAACTCTTCCATTTTTACATTCGGTCCCGTTTCCCAAGCGGCTAGTGGGGCCGGCGGCTGCTCGGGATGACGGACAGGATAAGCAAACGGTGTGGAAATCATTGTTCCTGCGAGGTGCGTCTCACCGGGTTGAAAGCTGGCCAGCCGGGCACGGGCCATGCGGGTGGCGTCGATGTCGATCGTGGCCGTGGTGACCACAAAGTCGGCCATCGAGAACCGCGGCCCCTCGACGACCATCTTTCCGCTGCTGGCAATCAGGGACGCGCCGTCGAAGATAATTCGCCCCGCCTCGTTCCCCAGCAGGTTGGAATAGACGTAGCTGACGCCAAAAGCCCGCGAGCTTTCCAATACCAGCCGCCGCCGCACTTCTTGCTTACCGAAGGCAAAATGGCTGGCGCTGGGGTTGAGAATAATATCGACCGCCAGTTGGGCGAGTTCGGTCCCTGGGCGCCGGGCTGCCCAGGCGTCTTCGCAGATTTCGTAGCCGATGCGGATGCCACCGCAATCGAAGACCAGATCGCCGAAGGGATAGGTGCGCCCTTCGAGTTCCACTTGGGCCGTTTGACCGGCAGGCCACGGCTTGAACCATCGCGGTTCGTAATGAATGCCATCGCCCGCCAGATTCTTCTTGGCCACAAAACCCTGGATCTGGCCGTCCACCAGCAGGCAGGCGCAGTTGAAGAGTCCGCCGCGATACATCAGGGGCAAGCCGAGCGAAACGATCAGTCCTTGCGTCTGCGGCGCGATCTCCAGCAGCATCCGCCGCGCCCGCTTCTGCACGTCCGGTGATAAGAAAGCGTCTTCACAGCCGTAGCCTGTGGTACAAAGTTCCGGGAGGCAGATCAGGCTGGCACCTTGGGCGCGTGCGTCATCGATCGCCGCCAGGATGTTGCGCTTGTTTCCAAGCCAATCCATTGGCGTTTGGTTGACGACAGCGATGGCGATTTTGATCAAGTCCATGACTTATTTTCCAGATTCAACTTACGACTTCATGGCCCCGAGCCTGCAGAGTCAGAGCTGTTTTCATCTCGTGCAGTCCCCGCTCCAACCCGACAGGGTAGTGGTGCGGATTTAGCAACCGGCGGATGGTGGCGTGGAACATCGTCAGTTGTTGGCTCGTTCGGTTGCGAATTGCAGTTAGACTTGGGCGGTCATAGACAATCTTTCCGCCGTGGACGACGGGCACCAACAGATCCTCCCAGCGGTGACTCTCTGTCATCGTTCGGCGTCGCGTGGGATCCAACGGATCGACAATCGTCGCGGGATCCGCCACTCCCAGCGTTTCACTGTAGATCATATCCGCCATCGCTTCGCCGTCGCGGTGAAATCGCCGCACTTGCAAAATGCCTGGCGTAGATGTCTTGATCGCCTGCTCCGACAGTTTCAACTTGGGTTCCCAAGCACCACCACTGTTACGCACGGCGCCCAGTTTATAAACGCCCCCCAGCGCCGGTTGATCGTACGCCGTTACCAGCTTGGTGCCAACGCCCCACACGGAGATCGTGGCTCCTTGGCGTTTGAGACTCTCGATGATGCCCTCATCGAGATCGTTGGTGGCCATGATGGCGACATCGCGCAGGCCGGCTTCGTCGAGCAGCTTGCGGGCCTCGATGCTCAAGTAGGCCAGGTCTCCCGAGTCGAGCCGGATGCCGATCAGTTTATGCCCTGCCTGTTTGAGCCGCTGGCCAACCTGAATGGCATGTTGCACGCCATCGAGCGTGTCATAGGTGTCCACCAGGAAAACGCAATTGTTGGGTGACGCCGAGGCATACGCCTCGAACGCCGAGAGTTCATCGTCGAACGACATCACCCAGCTATGGGCGTGTGTCCCCCGCACCGGGATTCCGAACAACCGCCCTGCCAGCACATTGGACGTGGCTGAGCAGCCTCCGATGAACGCCGCCCGGCTGGCGGCCAGCGCACCATCAATCCCCTGGGCACGCCGCAATCCGAACTCCACCACGGGCTCGCCGCCGGTCGCTCCGCAAATACGGGCCGCTTTCGTGGCTACCAGCGTCTGAAAATTGATGATGTTCAATAGCGCTGACTCGAGAATCTGGCAGTGCAGAATCGGACCGGTCACTCGCACCAGGGGTTCGTGAGGAAACACTACGGTTCCCTCAGGAACGGCGTCGAGGTCCACCGCCAAACGCATCCCCGCGAGATATTCAATAAACCCAGGATCAAACAGAGCCGTGCCATCGTGCCCCTCAAGAGTGGACAGGTATTCCAGGTCCTCCGCCGTGAAGTGAAAGTCCTGGACGTAATCGAGCACATAGTCCAACCCTGCCGCGATGGTATACCCACCGTGAAACGGATGATTCCGAAAGAACAGATGAAACGCCGCCTCCTGATCTCCCCGTCCGAGCTTCCAATAGCCCTGGGCCATGGTGAGCTGGTAGAGATCGGTGAGTGTGGCCAGGTTTTGTCGGTAGAGGTCGGAGAGATGGCTCATGGTTTGCCCCTCCTGGGTGAAAGCCGTTCTGTTAGTGTCAAATATACACTAACTAAATCGACACGTCAATGGGGCTCGTAGCATGGGCTTCCAGCCCGTGTGCCTCCGTTCCATGTGACCCTGTCGGCTCATTTCTTCTCAAAGCTCCCGAAACTCCCACCCAGCCGCCAACCACTCCGGCCTGACCCACAAAGGACAAACACCCTCGGACAACCCTACATTACGCGGATTGCGGCCAATGTACTGCAAACATCGGAATAAATGCTCTTCGTCCCTAATGATGCGATCAAAGCTCTCCTGTTGCCACACATTGCCGTGTTTGCCTGTTGCCCGATTGATCTTGTTGGTGCTGTATTGCTTCCAACTCTTCAGGATTGATTCAAGCGGATGCGCGTCCCAGTGCGTAGGGCGAATGATGAGATGCACATGATTGGGCATGACAACATATGCAGATAATTCATAGCGCTGCCCATCGAAATGGTGCATACAGTCTGTCACCATGGCCGAATAGGCCGGATTCTTTAAGAGGCAGCTTCCATAGCCATGGTCCAGCCAGCGCTCGACTTGCTGTGCTGTAATTCGAGCGTATTCTTCCCAAGCTGAATTGCTGCGCGGCGAGGAATTCCTCTGCTCCCATTCGATTCGCAACCGCCGAAGTTCGTTGAGCTTATTGCGAGGCAAAGAGTCCGCCAGTCGGAATGTGACAAAGTACGTGGCCCCAGGCTGTCGCCAGTGCGGCAAGTTTCGGATATAGACTTCGAGTGGAAGATCATCGCGTAAACCTTGAAAACCGGGCGGTGGATCGAGGTTCCACATGAGTCTGACTCCGGTTGGTCCGACAAAAGGATGAGTAAGGGGTTCCCGCAGGTGTTCCGACCGCATATAGTTGTGTAAACCTTGACGGCATACTATACAATTTCCACGTACACGGGCTAGGAAGCCCATGCTACGGTTTTAGGAGCCAGCGTAGAATGATTACTGTCGGAATGAACTATCATGTGCTGCCGGGCAAGCAGAGTGATTTTGAAGCCAAGTTTGCGGCCGTGTTGGATGCCTTGCGGGCGGCGGAAGGCCACACCAATTCCACGCTCTGGAAA
>JAIOPX010000138.1 GCA_021413705.1 Planctomycetota bacterium
ATCGAACTGGAGCAGATTTCGTTCGACGTTGTCAATCGGCTCCGTACCCGGTAAATTGGGTATCCACCCTTACCCGGTGGTGTAATGGTAACACTAGGGATTTTGGTTCCCTCATTCAAGGTTCGAGTCCTTGCCGGGTAGTTTTTCATCTCGTCTCTCTACCTGTGGCTATTCTCCCGCGGATTCCGGTGCGGCCTTCCGTTTCCCGAGTCTGGATCTCGACAAGCAGCGGTCCGGTGGCTTAAATAGAGGGGCTCACCTCACTCTCCCTCCCCCCCATCCCTCCGAGGCATTCCCGATGGATATTCAGCAATCTTCCTCGCGGCGTGATTTTCTCAAGACAGCGGGCGCAGCAGGGGCCGCACTGGCCATTCCCTATGTAATCACCTCCTCAGCCCTGGGGGACGACAAACGCCCTCCGGCAAGCGATCGGATCGTCGTAGGGGGCATCGGCATTGGCAACATGGGCAATGGCGACCAAAACGCCTTCCTGGGACGGGGCGATGTCCAGTACGTAGCATCGGCATTGGCAACATGGGCAATGGCGACCAAAACGCCTTCCTGGGACGGGGCGATGTCCAGTACGTAGCAGTCTGTGATGTCCGCAAGGGTGTTCGTGAACAGGCCAAAGGACGAGTCGACGGTCGTTACAAAAACAAGGACTGCAAAGCCTACACGGATTTCCGCGAGGTGTTGGCCCGCCCCGATATTGACGCGGTGCATATCGCCACGCCCGACCACTGGCATGCGATCATGGTCATCGACGCCTGCCGCAGTGGCAAGGACGTTTACTGCCAAAAGCCCGAAACGCGCACGTTGCGTGAAGGCCCCCTGATGATCGACGCGGCGCGGCGCTATTCTCGCGTCGTGTCTGGCGGCAGCCAGCGCGTGTTGGGTGATTACCGCCCGATCGTCAATAAGTGCTGGGCAGGCGAGCTGGGCGCGATCAAGTCGATCAACGTCAATGTCGGTCCCCCTTCGATGCTTTGCAATCTGCCCGCTCAGACGAAGCCGGATGATATCGACTGGGAATTGTGGCTTGGGCCGGCACCGTGGGCACCCTACAACGGCAGCCGTTGCAGCGGCGGCTACAACACGAACGGCGGCACCTGGCGGTCCTACACCGACTACTCCGGTGGCGCGATGACCGACTGGGGCGCGCATCATTTTGGCGGCGCCACCTTCGCCGTGGACGTGCGCGAACTGCAACCGGAAGAAATCACCTTCCATGACGAAAAGGGTCGCACGCACCTCACATTCCGCTATCCCAACGGTGTGCTGTTGCACCACAATCGCCCAAACATGGGCAATCTGCAAGTGGAAGGAACACCTGGTGAAAAGCGCGCCGCCAAGCCGGTGCCGAGCTACAAGGGGGGCGGAGACATTTATGGCGACTTCATTGAATGTGTTAAAACTCGCGAGAAGCCGTTCCGCGATATCGAGTTGGCCGTCAACACGGTGGCCATCTCCCACCTGGGAACGATCGCCTACTCCCTCCAGCGGTCATTGAAATGGGATTCCGCCGCACAAAAGTTCACCGGCGACGAGGAAGCCAACCGGATGCTGGATCGCGCGCGTCGCGAGCCGTGGCAAATCTAGACAGCCCCCGTAGTTGAAGTCGTAAGACTTCAGCAATTCGCCGAAGTCTCACGACTCCGGCTCCCTTCGATCGATCAACCAGAACTTAAGGATACATACACATGTTGGATCAAGCCTTCGAAGCTCTGAAGAAGTACGATTGGGGCACCGACACCAAGGTTGTAAAACCCATTGATGATGCCGTGATTGCGGCACATGGCGACGCAAAGGCCAGCAAGGAACTGGAAGCGCGCCTGGCTGCGGTCCTTAAGACGGAAGTATCGCGCGACGCGAAGGACTATGTCTGCCGCAAATTAATGTTGATTGGAACCGCCGATTCCGTGCCGGCTTTGGCCGAGTTGCTCCCCGAGAAGGACCACTCTCACATGGCCCGTTTTGCTCTGGAGCGCATTCCGGCCCCGGAAGCCGCCCAGGCGATGCGTGAAGCTCTGCCCAAAGTGAGCCCCGATCTGAAAATCGGTGTCATCAGTTCCCTTGGCGTACGTCAGGATGCCGCCAGCGTTACGGCTTTGGAAGCGTTGCTGGGAGACTCCAATGCAGGAGTTGCGGCGGCGGCCGCGTTCGCCCTGGGAAGCATTCGCACCGCGGAAGCGGCCACGGCGCTGGCTTCCAGCAAACCGGCCAGTGAGGCTGCCAAGGCAGCCGTAACGGACGCTTCCCTGGCCTGTGCCGAAGGTCTGCTGACCCATGGCAAGAAGGCAGAGGCTCTGGTTATCTACAAAGGGATCGTCGGCCAGAGCAACCTGCCCAAGCATGTGCGGCTGGCCGCCACGCGCGGCATGTTAGCCTGTGCAGGGAAAAACTAGCCTGTTGGCTTCCCCCCCTACCCCATGAGCACCTTGTGAGCTCACAAGGTGGACGAGGAGATTGCGCTATGAAGCCCGCTTGGTTATTGCCCTATGCTGCCCTGATGTTGATTTCTCTGATGGCAGTCGAACCTGCACCGGCTGAAGAAGCCGGAGATGACCTGATCCAAATGATCGTCACGCTCCTGGGCGACGAGGATAAAGATGTTCGCTCGCTGGGACTGGAGCAAGTTCGGACCGAAGCCAAAGGCGCCAAAGCCACCAAGCAATTTGCGGCCCAACTCCCAAAGTTGTCTGCCGATGCGCAAGTCGGACTGTTGAGCGCCTTGGCGGATCGCTCCGATACCGAAGCCCGTCCGGCCGTGGTCGAACTGCTTAATAGCAGCAGTGACGATGCGGTTCGTGTAGCGGCCATCAACGCTCTGGGGCCATTGGGGCAACAAGCCGATATGGCCGCGTTGATTCCTTTGCTGACAAGCAACTCTCCGGGTGAAAAGGCCGCGGCTCGCAAGTGCCTGGAAATGTTGAAAGGGGATAAAATTGGAGAGGCTCTGGCTGTACTTTTGAAAGACGCTGCAATGCCACAAAAGGTAGCGCTTATCGAGATCCTCGCCGTTCGTCGCGATCGCAGTACGTTGGGTGAGATCCTACCCGCCGCGACCGATCCCGACCCCAAGGTTCGCGCCGCGGCAATGGCTGCCTTGGGTGAGTTGGCAGGCGCCGAGCAGATTGCGGGAATCGTACAAGGTGTCCTGAAGTCGCAAAAAGGAACTGAGCGGGATGCCGGCGAACGAACGCTGGCACTCGTCTGCCGACGTATCCCCGGCGCAACAGCCCCCGCTGACTCCCTGTTGGCCGTTATGGAAAAGATGCCGGATGCGGATCGGATAGCCTTGCTCCCCGCGCTCGGCCGCATCGGTGGACCTCCTGCACTGGCAAAGATTGAATCGGCCATCGCCGATGCCGATCCCCAGACCCATGCTGCCGGAATGCGGGCCTTGTGTAATTGGCCCGATGCTTCGATCGCACCACGGCTGGTGGAGTTGGCCGAAAAAGAACCGCTTCCTGAGCATCGCGCTCTGGCATTGGGCGCTGTCATCCGGGTCGCCCCACTGGCCGACAAGCGGACCCCCAGGGAGCGGCTTGAATTGTTGAAAAAGGCCATGACGATGGCCACCAAGGATTCTCAACGTAACAGCGTGCTGAAGCGTGCTGCGGCGGTTCGGACGATGGACTCGCTTCGCTTTATCGTGAGCTATCTCGATCAACCTGCCTTTTCACAGCAGGCTTGCGAATCGGTGGTGGAACTTGCCCATCACAGAGAGCTGCGCGAACCCAACAAGGCTGAGTTTCACCCGGTTCTCGATAAGGTGGTTCAAACCAGCCGGGACGCCACCGTGAAAGATCGCGCACAACGCTATAAGAACAATCAAACCTGGGTGCGGCCCACACCACAAAAATAGCCCGTGCATTGTAACCGGACTCGTAAGAGCTCGAAAATGCAGAACTTCGCGGAACTGAACAAGCCGAAGTCTCACGACTTCGGTTACGGCGTTCCGAGGCACTATTCGACCTCAAACAGCCTCACGCAATGATCTTCGCCTCCGATGAGCAATTGACGGCCGTCGGGAGACCAGGTAAGACACCGTCCCGTCAGCCCGGGTAGCTCATAAACGGCCGCTTCGCGACCATCCGCAGCGTGAATCACACGCAAGCGGTGATCGGCCGCCACATAAGCCAAGCGGCTACCATCGGGATTGAGCGCCAGCGATCTCGGTGGTTGAGCCAGGGTGAATCTGGCTACCGGCTCGCCATGGGCTGGAACCTGCCAGAGTCGTAGTAACGCGTCCTCGCCTACGGAAGCAGCCACCCTGCCGTTGCCAGAAATTGCGGCGGTCGTAATCGGACCAGCGCCGTTCACATTGCCATGATTCACCGCGCCAGTTTCCATATCTACCGTTAACAGCCCCGCTTGCGTGGCACAAAAGACCGAAGCCCCATCGTTCATCAATCCCAGCTGGTGCGTGCGCGCGGAGGGAAGCGGGCATTGCCAATCGGTTCTTTGTTCCATGAGATTCCAGGCTCGCAATTCATTGGGACTTGCCACAATGGCTCGACGACCATCGGGCGAGATCACAATCCGTTCAGGGGATTGGGCAAGGGGCAACCGAAGCACTTCACTGAGCGATTGAATGTTCCACAACCTAAGGTCGCCTGGCGTGGTCCGGCCGGCCGCAGCCACAACTGCCCACCCGTCCTGCCGGGCGATGGAAATGGCTCGCACTTCACTGGGGAGGACGAAATGATGAATCGGCCGCAATTCCCTCATGTCCCATAAGAACACCTCGCCCGAAACGTCACCGGAGAGTACGAGGCTGCCATCTGCGGAAACCGTGATATCCACGATCGTGGCCTTATGCTCGCGAAACACTAGCGGCGACGAGTTTGCCATTGCGCCGGTTCCCTGCCGAGACGCATGATTCCCCTGCCCCACTGCCACGGGCCATTGCGTCGTCCCATCCGAGATGGCGCTGGTCCGCTGCCCGCTCGCCAAGATAGCTCCCAACAGGTTCGCTCCACGTAGATCCGCACGAGTGAGATCAGCGCCCCAGAGATTGGCCTTGCGTAGGTCAGCACTTCGCAAATCGGCTCCCGTCAGATTGGCTCGGCACAGCGAAGCGCCCGTCAGCACTGCACCGGACGCTCGGAGATCCCGTGCATCGACATCGTCAAGTTTGGCATCGATGAGTTTTGCTTCTACCAAGCAGGCTTTGCGCAGGTCGGCCTTGATAAGCCGTGCCTCATGCAAATCGACTTCGGTAAGATCCGCTCCCGCCAATACAGCGCTGCTGAGGTCGGAATTGATGAGCGTAGCGCTACGCAGATTGGCCTGGCTCAAATTCGCTTGACGGGCGACAACACCCAAGAGATTCGCCTCTTCCAGCACGGCCCCGACCAATGATGCGCCTGCCAGCAAGGCATTGCGGAGCGATGCGCCCATCATGTCGGCCTCGCCCAGGCGTGCCTCATGGAGATTTGCATGATCCAGATTGGCTCCGATCAAATTAGCGCCACTCAGATCGGCCTGGGCCAGCATGGCACCTCGCAGCGAGGCTCCTTCCAATCGTGTCCCGACGAGATAGGCGTTGGTCAGTCGTGCGCCGTTGAGGTTTGCGCGTGTAAGATTGGCCGGGGCCAACCGCGCGCTCGAGAGATCGGCGCCGGCCAGACTGGCCGAGCAGAGCCTGGCGCCGGCCAGGTTGGCGCCCCACAGGTTGCACTCGTCCAACCGCGCGTCATTGAGGTTGGCGGTGACAAGGATCGCGGCGGATAGATCGGCGCCGCGAAGTTGCGCACCTTGCAGGTTGGCGGAGGTGAGCTTCGCGCCCCACAGATCAGCCCCTTCGAGCGATGCGCCCGCCAATTGTGCTCGGTTCAAAATAGCATCACGCAGTCGTGCGCCATCCAGCCGAAGGCCCGCCAGATTGGCGCCCTCCAAGGTCTCAGCGTCGATCCGTGCCAACACGACGGGGCGGCCAAATCGATACCAAGGCCCGCGTCGCTTAGAAACTATTTCGATCATGCGGCATGTGCTCCCCAAACCATTGTAGCCAAGAGTAGGGCTCGCCTGCGGGGCGTAGGGATCGCCATTGTGGCAAAGTCTCCGACCATGCCAGAATCAAGCAGAAGGAGGCCTACTGGCAGCAGAACGCCCTAGCGGGCAGAGGGCCGGCCCGGGGCCAGTTTGGGCACACGCAGATCATACTTGCGAATCTTGCGGGCCAATTGTTTGCGATCGATTCCCAGCAGCCGGGCGGCAGCGCTCTGGTTGTAGAAAGTTTCCTTCAAGGTCCGGCGAATGTGGTCGGCTTCAAGCTGATCCAGCGTCGGCCATCCCTCGTATTGGGGCAAAATGGCGATCGCATCTTCATGAGCGTCGGCCTGTTGAGGAAATGGAATCGCGGCAACTTCTTCTTCAACGGGGGTAGCCGATCGCAACGAGGAAGCCTGAGACACCTCCAGATCGGCGGTGTGCTTCAACTCGTCAAACGCGGCATGATCCAG
This sequence comes from Planctomycetota bacterium, assembly GCA_021413705.1. Classification (GTDB taxonomy): domain Bacteria; phylum Planctomycetota; class Planctomycetia; order Pirellulales; family UBA7805; genus JAIOPX01. Next base: position 6,471 of record JAIOPX010000138.1, read on the forward strand.
GGTCGCTCCTTCGTGGAACACCATGGCCCGCTCGATGGCGTGCTCCAGTTCACGAACATTGCCCGGCCAATCATGCGATTCGAGCACCGCTAGAGCCGAGCGCCCAAGTTGCTTCAGGGGCAAACCATTGTCCACTGCGGCCTTAGCCAGGAAGTGCTGTGCCAAAACAGCGATGTCTTCTTGCCTCTGCGAAAGAGGCGCCGTCTCCATCCGCACGACGTTCAGTCGGTAGAACAAGTCGAGACGAAAACGACCGGCTTTCACTTCTTGTTGCAGATCGCGATGGGTTGCCGCCAGCACGCGAACATTAACCGGAACCGGCTGATGACCTCCGACCGGCACAACCTGCCGCTCCTGCAACACTCGCAGCAATTTCGATTGCAACTCGAGATCGAGCTCGCCAATTTCATCGAGAAATAGCGTGCCACCCTCGGCGGCACGAAAGCAACCGATCGATGCTTGGGATGCGCCCGTGAATGCGCCTTTGATATGTCCAAAGAGCTGGCTGGCAAAGAGGCCACTAGGAATCGTGGCACAGTCTACGGGAATGAATGGTTTTGCAGCACGCGGGCTATGCGCATGAATTGCACGAGCTACCAGCTCTTTGCCAGTACCCGTGGGACCGGTGACAAGCACATTGTAATCGTAAGCTGCAACCTGAAGGATGCGCTTGCGAACACGTTGTGCCCACGCCGAATCGCCGACGATATGATCTATCGCGTAACTGTTAAACATGCGACATGCACTGCTGCCAATAGCGTTTCTCGCGACCTAAAATGTTTACCAAACTGGTGTTATTGTGCGCGCTCTCGCTGTGGATTGCAACGGTTTTGACGAAAAAAATGGGTTTTAGGCTTATTCGGCCAGCTAACCGAGAGCCTCAATCAACCACAAGTCGCTTCGCCACAATATGTTACGGCAATTGAGCGAGTCGCGTTGAAATTGGCAGGCAGGAGCGTCTACCCCTCATTTCAGTCAGATCCTTGCACAGGCGCAGTCTGCGCTGGGGCCAGGCAACGACCAATCTGACGCACGGCCTGACGCAACCGATTTTCATTTTCGACCAAGGAGAGTCGCAGATAGCCTTCGCCATGCGGGCCAAAACCAGCGCCAGGACTAACCGCAACATCTGCTTTCTCCAGCAGCATCATCGCAAAGTCCACCGAGTTCATCTGACGTGCCCAAGGATCGGGTATTTTCGCCCACAGGAACATTCCTGCCCGCGGAGTGGCCATCGTCCAACCCAGGCGACGAAGTCCGGCGGCCAACACGTCGCGGCGGCTGCGATAGATTTCTGATTGAGCCTCGACCGCGGCATCCGTATGTCGCAGCGCAAGAATGGCTGCGATCTGGATTGGTGCGAAGAGCCCGTAATCGTAGTAGGCCTTGATCGTGCCCAAGGCGCGGATCATCTCCGCATTGCCGGCGCAGAAGCCCACGCGCCAGCCAGCCATATTGTAGCCCTTGCTCATCGTGGTGAACTCGACCCCCACGTCGATCGCACCGGGTGCGGAGAGGAAGCTTGGCGGCACATACCCTTCAAACGAGACATCGGCATAGGCCATGTCGCTGATGACGTAGAAGCCGAAACGCCGCGCCAATTTCGCAAGCTCCGCGTAGAACTCGGGCTCGACGGTGACGGTGGACGGATTGTGCGGAAAATTGACGATCAACAGCTTGGGCCGAGGATAGAGATGCTGACAGGTGTAGGCCACGTTGGCCAAAAACTTGCTGGGGTCGGCCACTTTGAGATACTTGGCCGCCACTTCGCGACGCAGGTTCGTCAATCCGCCAGCCTGACTGTAGCCGTGGTTGCCCGGATCGCGGGCCGCCTCCACCAGCTTTTCGATCACCATATCGTGCGGCGGATCGGAGGGGTTGCCCATGCCCAGGTCGATCACATCGTCCCCGGCGCGTCGCTTCTGATACAGCAGGGCATTGATCCGGCCGAACAAATAGGGCGGCAGGCGATGCACGCGATCGGCCAGATTGATGCGAAACGGTTGGGAATAATCGACCGGGTCATCCACGCGGTTGACCGAGGGTTCAATGTTATTGACCGGGTTCTCGACGCGGCTGTCGTTGGAATTCATGGCAAATAAGCGAGCAAAAGTCACACGGGAGGCAACTACTTCAGTCTATCCCGCGCCGCGAGGAAATGGGAGACGCCGATCCAGAAAGCCATCAATAATGAGCCGTCGTCGCTGAAGTCGTAAGACTTCAGATTCCCGCGTGGATCCGAGCTCCGAAGTCTCACGCCTTCGGCTTCGGAAGGCTATTTCCTGATTGGCCCGCCCACGGGTGTGGCAGGCGTGGGGCGTGTGGCAATCCCCTGATTACTGCCAGGAGCGGCCTCGTCCTTGGGCGAAGGGTGATGCGACGCCTTAGGATCGAGCATGTTTTCAACCTCTGCGGCTTCCTGCAATCGCTCGAATTCCTGGGCCATCGCCACACGGAACTTTTTCTCGTGCAGATCAGATTGTAACTCTTTGGCGACTTCCGCCATTTCAACGACCACCGGCTTGGTGCGTCCTTCGCAGAAGAGAATTACAAACTTGTCCGCCAAGGCGATGACTCCTGAAATCTCACCCGGCTTCATTCCGAAGGCTTCTTTCTCCAATGCCGGCTGCCCACCGTGCATTTGGATCGGGGGCACCTGACCGTCCAGAGCCTTGCTCCCCGGCTCAACCGAATACTCCGCCGCCAGCCGGCCAAAGTTTTCGAGGCTCGGATCGCGTCGGGCCATGTCCCACACCTGCTGGGCACGCCGATGGTTGTCCATCACGATCACGCGACAACGGACCCGGGGACCATAGTTGGCTTCGAATCCATTGCGCATGTCCGCTTCGGTCAACTTGACCTTGTCCGCCACCAGCTTCTTGAGCGCCACCGTGGGCCACACGATATCGTTGCGATAGGACGTGTCACTCACCTGTTGTTGCTGCGTGAAAATCTTGGTCCACCGCTCGATATCCGGGGCGCCGGATTTGGTCACGACGCCGGCGGCTGTCGCCGCGCGACCGATCTCGGCATCCAGTTCGGCCTCGGAAATCGCCACCTGCTGCCGCTTCAGGGCATTGGCAACGATGGTCCGCGTAATCATCCTGTGCAACACTTCTCGTCCGTGACGAGCCACGCATTCCTCGGCAAGCTGAGCCAGCGTAATCGGCTGGCCATTCACGGTGGCGGCCACGCCAGGCATCCGCCGGCTTTCCGCCGGATCGTTCATGACGACCCGAATTTCCGCCGTCTTTTGCAGTTCCTTGAATAAGTCCGAGCCTGCCGAGCGGAGCTTGCGATCCAAAATGGAGGTGTGAATATCTTTTTCGATGACCGACATGAGGCCTTTGTTCGGCGGATTGCCGGGCAGGTGCTTCTCACATTTGAGGATGAGAAACTGACTATTGACCGGGATGACATCCGAAACTTCGCCCGGTTGGAGGCCAAAGGCGATCCGTTCCAATTGCGGGTCGCCCGCATAGCGACGAACCGGAGGAATCATGCCCCCCGCGCTCGCGCTGTCCACATCATTGGAGTATTTTCCAGCCAGACGCGCGAATTCATTGGGAGCAGCGGTCGCCATGGCATGCACTTCGTCCGCTTGCTTGCGGTTGCCCACGGAAATCAAGCGAATTTGCACCCGCGGCCCAAACCGCGACTCAAACTCCTGCGCCACTTCATCATCCGTTACCTGGAGCTGATTGGCCGCCAATTTGCGCAACGCAATCGTCGGCCAAATGATGTCGTGGGTGTAGTGCTCCGCTGAGATTCCACGTTCGGCCTCGAGCATCGTCAGCCATTGATCGACAGGCACGCCGAATCGCCGGGCTATCTGCTGAATTTCCTTGTCGAGTTCTTCCTGGCTGATGACAATTCCACGTTTCTGGCAATGCTGGACAATCAAATGCTTATTGGTCACGCTGCCGAGCACCTCCCGGCCGTGATACTTCAAGCACTCCGCGGCCAAGGCCTCGCGGCTCAACTGCTGTCCATCGACGACAGCCACCACGGAAGCGGGCTGCTTTGGCCCGGCAGCTGATTTTGCGGTCGCGGCGCCCGAACGATCGTTAGCTGCCAACCGTTGCGGTCCATCGGCTTCAGCTTGGCGGCCTGGCAGTCCAAACCGGATCAACAGTGCCACGGCCACGACAGCCAAGCCGGACAACAGCATCCATATCCAGCGAAGACGACGAGGCTTTGGGGTGGGATGGACGGGCAAGCGGTTCATTCCGGTTTCTCCGTTCGCGCAACTTGAATACTGAAAATCATGAAGGCCGTCTTGGCTTTCATCCCCTGTCCCAATGTGGGGCGGGATTGTAAGAAGAGTGCCAACGGCAGGTCAAGGGAAATGCGCAGCCCGTGCTAGCAACTAGGTAGAATGGGCTTCCAAGGCCGTCCCTCAATAGAAAACTGCCAGCTATCGCTGAGAAATGCAAAAGTTGGACGGGCTGGGAAGCCCATCCTACGGGGCATCTCTAGTTGAGGCTATTGGTCAGCAGATAGCGCGGTGCGGGTTGCACGGGCGCTGTGGCATAGACCACATCCGTAACGACGTAATCTCGGGGGCGCGTTGCAGTACTGGACCATCGCCGACGACTGCTACTCTGACTGCGACTTCGGCTCCTGCTTCGGTTGCCGCTCGACTCACTCGCTTTGCGGAAATACCAACTCACGTCTGGAGAGCGTCGGCGCGATGAACTACGGCTCCGGCGACGGCGATGGGATTTGGAAACAATCGTCGCCCCGCGATGATTTACCAATACGACCAGCCACAACACCGCGCGGCTGACCGCTGCCAATATCCAGCGTCGCAAAGCCAGCGCGATCATCAGCAGCGAAACGATGATAACCGTGGAGCAGGCTACCGACTCGGATCGAAACTTCATGGCAATTATGGACCCGGGAATCTCTTCTGTCCCATATGGGCCAGTACTCTGGGAAAGGCTTCCCAGCACTGCCTGACGAGGATCGCTTTGCCGTGGCTGCACGACAAGGTGTTCTAATACCGGCTGAGTGCTCGGCATGGCTTCCAACAATGGAGCCTGCTGATCGTCGAGCGCAGCTAACGTCGGCTCGCCGATCGGCATGGGATCGGATTGGACATAGCGTTCGATTCGAGTCACATGGCGACGACCAGGAACATTCTGAGACAGGAGATCTCCGCGGCCGATGAGCACCACTTCGTCCGTCGATTCAGCGCAAGCCAGGGGCGCAAAAGATCCCCCCACCAGCGTCAAAACGGTCAAAATGGTTGTCAGAGTCTTCATCCGTACTTCCGCGAAACAATGTCGTGGTTGCCTACCCGGCGACGTCAATTTCTCGAACTTAAGACTGCGATGCGTCCACATGAGCGCCACGATAAAGCAGCCACTCGCTCTGCAAAGGTTTGCTGAAATACATCGTCGCGCCGCTGCTGCGGGCGCGAATCTCGTTGTCGGTCGTATGTTGATTTGCCACCAGGTAAATCGGTACGCCGGGAAATCTCGAACGAATCATCGGATAGAGTTCGAGTCCCGACATATCGGGCAAATCCATGTTGATGATCCATAGGTCTGGATCGAGCGCTGGATCGACGCGCAAGGCGGCACGTCCACTGGGCACGAATTGCAGATGGCCTTCCTGTGAAGGCATCGTGCCTGCAACTGTGTCATAGTCATCAGGGGCAGAATCGACAACGCAAATCGTCGAACTGCGGGGGCGCATGATCATCGTTAGTTCTCCCAATCTTCCAGCATCAAGATGCGCGTACGCGCCGCGCAAACGGCGCGTCACTTGCGCATCGCTCAGCGCGCCTTATCCGTCACAGCAAGCAATAAGCCGACTGAACTTTTGGTGCGCTCGATACAACACGAACTGTGTAGATGATCTAAAGCAGTTCACATGCCATACGCGAAACTTGCGCTTCGCGCCACGCCGTAAACTCAAGCACCACGAACCACTTGGAGAAAACCGCTTTCACTCAGTGCGGCAATGCGTAGGAAAAGCGGGCGGCAACGCATGGTCCTAATCGGACCAGAAGCGGCATGACTTGACCCAATTCCAGGGAGACTCAACGGGACAAGACTGGGGCACTTTGACCCAGTCTTTGAAATTTCCCCAAACTACCCCGGGGACTGTCCCAATTTTGCCCCAGCAACATGGGACTGTCCCCCTCGGGACGAAGGAGACATGGGGCCGAAGGTGGGGGCAGAAGGGGACAGACACATTTTTCGAAATAGAGCGAAAGCGAACCACCGTGACTTTACGTCCGAAAAATGAGCCCGTCTCCCATTTAGAGCCAATTGACGCATTTCACCCCAATTGTTATGATGCTGGGCTTGTTATCGCGGACGGGTGTCCGCGGTGCCGAACCTATTTCAGTAATGCGACTTACGTGTTCTTGCCCAACGCCGGACGCCCGGAGCAATGGCAGGCCGCCCCTCGATGGCGTGGCCCGCTTGCCAGGGACTTAGCCGGTGTGCCCCAAGCGAGGAAATCTCAGTGTCAGAGTCAGAACCGCTAGCGAAACAATTGATTGAGTCGGGCGTCCACTTTGGCCACCGAGCCAGCCGTTGGAACCCCAAGATGCGGCCTTACATTTTTGGCCGCCAGAACCAAGTTCACATCATCGACGTCCGCGAAACGATCCGCGGTCTGTTGCGTGCCCGCAAGTATCTCCGCAAGGTTGCGGCTGCCGGCAGCCTGATCCTGATGGTGGGCACCAAGAAGCAGGCATCAGAGGCCGTCGAACGCGAAAGCCTGCGTTGCGGTATGCCCTATGTCAGCGAACGCTGGCTTGGCGGTACGCTCACCAACTTCCGCACCATCCGTAGCCGGCTGGTTCGCTTGGAAGAGCTGGAAAAGACGCTCAACAGCGAGGAGCTTAAAACCTACTCCAAGAAGATGCAGTCTTCGCTTCTGCGCGAACGACGTAAGATGTTCCGCAACCTCAACGGCATTCGGACCATGAATCGCCGGCCGGAGTGCATGTTCATCATCGATCCGCGCAAAGAACACAACGCGATCAAGGAAGCCGCCAAGCTGGGCATTACAACGCTGGCGTTGATCGACACCGACTGTGATCCAGACGTGGTCGATTTGCCCATTCCCGGCAACGACGACAGCATTCGCTCGATTGAACTGATCACACGGTTGCTGTGTGATTCGATCATTGAAGGCAAACACGACTCGGCAGTCCAGCAGCAAGCCCGCAACGAAGGCGCCTCTGCCAAGGACATGGCGGCGGAAACCAGCGAAGCGGCCGAAGCTGCCCGCTAGAGTATCCATCACGCTGAAGCGTGATGAACCCTCACGCGGAGCGTGAGGACTACTATCGTCGGTCGGCCTCGTTGTACGACCACTCAGGGGCAATTCACAATTTTACGCATTGAGTTGTTGTAAGGAGTATTGACCATGGCAGAGATCACAGCCGCCGCAGTCAGCCAACTGCGGAAGCGAACCGGTTTGCCGATGATGGAGTGCAAACGGGCTCTGGAAGGGAGCGGTGGCGATGTTGCCGCTGCTGAGGCTAAGCTCCGCGAAGAGGGCCGCAAGACGCAGGAAACGCGGCTCGGGCGCGACACGGATTTTGGTCGCATCGGCATCTATGCCGATCTGGCCAAGGGCGTCGGGGCGATGGTCGAGTTGCAATGCGAGTCCGCCCCCGTTGCCGCTTTGGATGACACCATCCAACTGGCCGATGACCTGGCCAAGCAACTGGCAACGGGGCCAGGTGCAGCCACTCCCGAGGAGTTGCTCAGCCAGCCTTCGCCCAGCAAGCCCGGCAAGACGCTGGCGGAGCAAAAGGACGACCTGTTCAATCGCATCCGCGAAGTGTTCAACGTCAGCCGGATCGTCCGCTTCGAGGGCGCGTCTGGCGGATACGCCCATCATGCAGGTCGCCCGAAGGCCGCTCTATTGCAGGTCGAAGGCGGAACAGCCGAAGCTGCCAAGGACATTTCGATGCATATCGTGGCCACAGGGGCCACGGCGGTGCGTAAGGAAGATCTGGATCAGGCTGACGTCGCGGCCGAACGGGAACTCCAAATGGAGCGAGCCCGCAAGGAAGGCAAACCAGAGAACATCCTGGGCAAAATGGTCGAAGGCCGAATGCGTGATTTTTACGCTGCCCGCGTGCTGGAAGACCAGCCATTCGTGAAAGACGAGCAGCAGACTGTGGGGCAGTACGCCAAAGCGAATGGGATGAAACTGGTCCGTTTCGCGAGTTGGGAGCTTGGCAAGTAAACGCCATACCATGAGCAGCCCTGGTTCCACAACTTCCGACCCTCCCAAGTATCGCCGTGTGGTGTTGAAGCTCTCGGGAGAGAGCTTCTGTGCGGCTGGCGAACGGGGCATCAGCATGCAGGCCGTCAGCCATGTGGCGGCACAAACGGTTCGTGCCGCGCGGCAGGGTGTGCAGATCGCCATCGTCATTGGAGGGGGCAACATCCTGCGCGGTGCTCAGTTCACCGCTGGAAACACGACGATTCAAGAAGCCACGGCCCACTACATGGGTATGTTGGCCACCGTCATCAACGGCTTGGCC
>JAIOPX010000139.1 GCA_021413705.1 Planctomycetota bacterium
CGTCGTTTAACAGCGCGATCGGCGAGCCGTTTTCGTCCAGATGGGCGATGGTGGAAAACGTAGTCCCCAGGTCAATGCCGACCGTGAGCCCTGGATTGAATTCCATCGAACCTACTTCTCTTCAATAACCTCTTTGACCGGCTGCACAAAGTGAGGAGAGTTGTGCTTTTCCGTGAGTTCCGACGCCTTTTTGTCCGCCTGCTTGCGCTGGCTGTATTCGAACAGTGCCAGCCGCTTGAGCGACTGGTTGAACACGCCCCAGAACGCCTTCAATCGTACTTCGGCGGCGACTGTTTTGCGCGACTTGCGGGGAGCGCGTGGTTTGGCCACCTTGGCGGCCTTCTTGGGCTTCTCAGTACCCGCAGCTTCCGCCGCGTCGTTCTCTGCCCGCAACTCTTTGCGGCTAAGTAGTTTACGTGCCATGCGTCCGGCCCTATGGGTGTGAAAATCGCGCGATTTGGGAAGTCTGAAACCCCCCATGATACACGAACTTAGGGGGTTTCACCAGCAGCCGAAAAGTAGGCCAACGCCTGCCGGGCGTGGCCTGGGGAAACGAGACGCCAGAGTTACTTAAGAAGAAAATAGTGTCAGAATTGTCACGCAAGCTTTCTGCTGGCTGGAATTTGTCGCCGGGATACAGGCGCGATATGATCCGCTGCTCAAGGAGACGAACATAGCTATGGCGAAGCAGACCGTATCCGAAATATTGGCTCTCGCACGTCGGCAAGCTGCCACGAAGACACCTGAGAGGATAGCGCCCCCGCCGGAGGACTTAATCCCACTTCCCCCTTTTATCAATGCTGCGCACAAGGGAGACATCAACACAGTCATCAACGAATTGGCCAACGGTGCGAATATCAACGAAGCAGCTTACCAGGGGATGACTGCACTGGGCTTTGCATTGCGACAACACCATTGGGAAATTGCCCATTATCTCGTGGATGCCGGCGCTGACGTAAACTGCGTCGAAGCCGAGATTCCACCACTGCACGATGCGATTGCCGGAAACGACATCACCTTGGTTAAGAAAATGTTGGCAAGTGGAGCTGATATTTGTGCTCATTGCCGAACCGGGGGGCTGACTGCCTTAATGCGGGCGGAATCAACTGCCATGATCGACGTGCTGATTGAATGCGGCGCATCGGTCGACTCTCGCAATGATGCTGGGCAAGATGCTGTCGAGTTCCACTGCTTTCAGTCCGCAGCCATTCGACGCGACGAAGCAAAACGAGTCAAATACTATGCGCAACTTCGTGAGGCCTCAGCTTACGACGCTGCCTTGCAAGCAAAACTTATGACGGGGCTGGAAGCAGGAAGTCAGGAACAACGCGCGAAAGAGCACGATGCTCTGGCGCTAAGACTTCAACAGTTCCGATGACATATCGTTCGTTCCACTTAGATGAGCTCAGGGACGATGAGCTCAGGGACAACCATCCGACCGATGATGTCCTTCAATTCCCATCGATGCACCGGCAGTGCCACCCGCCGGTTAAGGAAACTCTCGGTCCCAGGTCAGGACTTCCTGCCGTGAGAACTTAAAGAACCCGAAATCCGCGTAGATTGTGGTCGTGGTGCAGATCGTTCGGCGGCCCCGAAAATCGATGACCATGCGGAAACCCCTTGGCGGAAGTTGAATAAACGAGTTGCGGACACGAACTTGGGTGGTGCCATCCCACAACGACACAAATATCTGCTCGGTTCCCCATGGCACACCGGTGAGATCCAGTCTTCCCTGAGGATCAGTCCTGGTCGGCACGATGGGAGATCCCGCGACACCACGAGGCATAATGTTCCCTTGCAGATTTGCCAGGGGAAGTCTATTGGTTTCCAGAATCAATTCGCGCGACGTCCACGCCCGAAACACAGCCCACACGAGAAGCGCGACGACCGCGAGAGCCGTGATCGCAATTGCAAGCCTCTTCATGGGGTATTGTCCTAAAGTTGTGGGCAGGCGGGTTCAGTTAGGATGAGCCGAGGGACAGCCAAGGGTCATGGAACAATACAGTCCGATACTTCCCAAGTCTTGATCTCGCTGTGCGGCAACGCAATTTGTAGTTTCGCCATTTTCTCTGCCGACGTGTCAGGGGGAACAAGTACCACCCCGATGGAGTGAATGGCGCAGAGGGCATCGATCTGACTTTGAGAAAAATGGTCGCTCTCTAAACGGATCAGGTCCACTCGGGGAATGATGCAGCCGATCGACCAGCCGTCATCGAATTCACTCAGGACGGTCGCACCTTGCTCCCTGAGCACACTCACGGCTCGCCATTGTGGACGAATATAAAAGTTCCAGAAACTTAGCAGCGCCGCAACCGCGGCCGTAACCACAAACAGCGTTCTAAGGCGAAATTGAAAGCGGCGGGGTTTTAGAGCGTTCTCTTCCATGTCGGCATTCTAACAGCAATAAATCTATGGGCGAACTGAGAGATTTCCAGCCAGGCAATGGAGCGAACTCTGCTACCTCTGCTCGCTGCTGTTCAATATCGTTTTGGTTGCGGCCACTGGGCCGATCCGCGCCCTGCTGTTCAGTCAATTTCCCGACCTCTTGGATTTCTTGACCGGCTTGGTTCCAGGTTGAGGAGCGGGCAGTGACGGGACGGCCGCCTCCGCTTGCGCCGACGCATAGAACTCGTGGAGCTTGGCTTGCAGCAGCGCCTTTTCGGGCAGGCGCGTCTGGTATTCCGCCACCAGCGCGGGAGAGGCGGCACGGCTCAAGGCATATTCGACCACTTCTTCGTCCTTGGTCGCGCACAGCAGCACGCCGATCGACGGCTGTTCGTGCGGTTTCCTCACGTCCCGGTCCAACGCCTCCAGGTAGAATTCCAGCTTGCCCAGGTGTTCGGGCTGAAACTCTTCGATCTTCAACTCGAAATCCACCAGACAGCGCAGCCCACGATGGAAGAACAACAGATCGAGTTCGAAATCGCGGCCCCCGACCTGGACGATATAGTGGCTGCCAACGTAGCAAAAATCCCGTCCCAGCTCGATGAGGAAGTCTTTGAGCTTTTCGACCAGGGCGTCGTGCAAGTCGGCCTCGGAATGGACCGCGGGGAGCCCGAGAAACTCAACCAGGTAGCTGTCCTTGAATACGGTCGCGGCATCGGGGTGCAATTCTCGCACCAGCGACGAGAGTTTTGGCGGCGATAGGACGGCCCGTTCGAAGAGAGCTCCCGCAAGTTGCCGTTCCAGTTGTCGGCTCGACCACTTTTCCCGGAGGCTCAAGCGCAAGTAGAATTCCCGTTCTTCGTTTCCCTTGCACTTGCCCAAAATGAGCAGATTGTGCGTCCACGGCAATTCTCTCAGCAGTGCTGAGAGAATTGGCTGGTCCTTGTAGGTGTCAAAGAACTGCCTCATCCGCCACAGGTTCTGAACCGAAAACCCGCGTGCGTTGGGCTCCCTACTGTGAATATAGGCGGCCAGTTCCTCAACCGTGCCCTGGCCCCACCCATCGTCGGCGATACGGCGGCTGATCTGCTCGCCGATCTGCCAGTAAAGCTCAATCAGGGCCGTATTGACCGCCGCCACGGCCCGCCCGCGTGCCGCCTCGATCAGCGAGAGGATATCGTCAAAATCGGCCTGCGCCGGGGGAGCGCGGCGGACCATTGTCCCCTTGCGCGACCCTGTCCCCTTGCGCGGCCGCTTCGGTTTTTTGCTCATGACGCATGACCTCAACGGGCTCCCGATACGAAGTGCCGCGGTTTCCAGCATGAACGGGGGATTTTACCGCGCCGCTGCGGTGGAGTCAGGTAGCCGCGTGACAACCCAAAGGTGTAGAGGCTCGTGCATTGAGCAAAGGTTGGACTTGGGTGACGCGCATACCCTGGCGGAATCCCGGCAATTACATGCCCCAACTTTCCCTATCCGTACATCGGCGGCATTATCCGCGAGAACAAAGGGAACGCTGATTGAGATCGGCGGGATGCCGGATCATGTGCTTCTGCTTGCCCGGTTGAGTCCGACCATCGCCGTTTCCGACGCGTTGAGATTGATCAAAACCAACTCGTCGAAATGGGGCAACGAGCGGGCCAACATGGCGGGACGGTTCGAGTGGCAGACCGGCTATGCTGCGTTCTCGGTGAGCGAGTCGCAAGTCACCATAGTTCGCCAATACATTCAGCGCCAGCAGGAGCATCATCGAGAACGGACGTTTCGGGAAGAATTTATTGGCTTGCTGCGCAAACACAATATCGAATTCGATGAGCGGTATTTGTTTGAGGAAACTCATATCGCCTGAACGTGAAGGCAGCCATGATGTCGCCCCGCTGGGGCTTTGATAGGTTCATTGTCTTGTTCCCTGGGGCTTGCGCCCCAGGCTGTATTATGCCGCCGCTCCGCGACTAAGGGAGTGAGAGGCTGAGAGACTTAAGTGAGGCCCAAGGGGACAGTCCCATTTTGCTGGGGCAAAATTGGGACAGTCCCCCGTCACTCCGGCTCGATCGGCGTCGCCCCGGGCGGGGGTGTGCCGCCGCCGGCTCGGATGTAGCCGCTTCGCTGCCGGGCGTACTCGGCGGCGGTTAATTCCCCCTCGGCTATCTGCTGGCCGGCGATCGTTTCGTCGAACAGCCGCTTGAGATAGACGCGGCACCAGCCGCAGCCCGTGCCGGCGCCGTGGCACTCGCTGAGTTGACTGAGCGCTCTGGGCCGCTCGACGCGCAGGTAGTTGATCACCTTGCGCTTCGTCACGTGGAAGCAGAGGCAGAGTTCGTCGTCGAGGTCCATGATTGTCCAGATGATGGGGCTTGCCCGGTTAGGGGATTTCCGCCCAGGCGTCGGCGATGGCTTCGTGCAGCCACCATCGCCAGAAGGCGCGGCGCTTGGCGACGTCGCCGGCTTCGTCTTGCACCATGCCTCCCGAGATGGCGATAGCGGCCAGGCCGGCAGCGCCGATCTCATCCAACTCTACGTCCGCATCGGTCACCGTCTTGCTATCATCGTGATCAAACCCCTCGTCCCACAAGGCAACGTACGCGGCTTGTGCGGCGGCATACGCAACCATCGCCGGAATCTGGAGTTCCTCCTGCGAGGCATAGATGTTGCCCGTGGTGATCCACAATTTGTGGGCCAGCTCCTCGACTTGGTCCTTGTCGGCGCCGCTGCGGGAATAGTTCCGCGCGATCGCCAACATCCCCTCGGCAAGTGGATTGCCTGGCAGAGCTTGTTCCCAGAC
>JAIOPX010000140.1 GCA_021413705.1 Planctomycetota bacterium
CTTGCGTCTCGGGCTTCTCCAATTCAGCCTTGCCGAAGCCGTATTCGGCTCCTGCTTCTGTGGCCGTCTCCTGATGCTCGGCGTAATTGCTGATCAACATGCAGGGGACGTCCTTCAGCGCCTCGTCGGCCTTGATCTGCCGGATGATCTCCAGGCCGTCCGTGTAGTCGCAATCGAGCTTGCGGTTGACCAACACCAGGTCGATCGGCCCGCCACGCAGGGCCGCCAGGGCATCGTCCGCTTTATCGGCCGCTACCACCTCCACGCCGAACCGACTTTTGAGCATCCGTGAAATCGCCGTATGATCCGGCACGCACTGACCGACGCTTAAGACCCGCTTTGGCATGGAAACTACCTTGAAGAATTTTGAACCACAGAGACACAGTGGCACAGAGAAGAAAGAGAAATGGGGAACCTTATTTGGGCACATCCAACTAGCGACGATTAGCAATTATGATCGCTTGAAAATCTCCTCTGTGGTCTCGGTGTCTCTGTCGTTTATTTCTTTTCTTCCTTCTTTTCGTTCGAAATCGCAAACAAATAACTCTTGCTGGCAATGTACAGCACATTGTCGGCCACCACCGGCGTGGTGTAGACGGAACTCCCCATGTTCGGAACGGCCGGGTTGCCGTCCTGGTCTGGCTCGGAGTTGATCGGCTCCCAGTCTTCGCCGATTTTCTTCATCGCTTTGCTGCGGTCGCCGCTGAGGCCGAACACCGCCACGTCGCCGTCTTCGTCGCCGATGTAGATCTTGCCGTCCACGATCAACGGCGAACTCCAGCACTGACTCTTCGTGTCGTAGCTCCAATGTGGTTTGCCGGTCGCAACGTCCAGGCAATGCACGACGCCCGACATGTCCGCCACCACCAACAGCCCATTCTGGATCGCCACGGAGCCGATCGTGCGGTGCATGGTTTCCGTATGCCCAGCTTCGCCGTCCCCATCCTGGTCGAACTTGTCATAATGCCAGAGAGCGGCCGAATTGGGATTGTCCCGGGCGACTTCCCCTTGCTTCGGGTCCACGGCCTGCTCGCGACGGGGCGGAATCGGATGCTTGGGATCGCTGAGCTTGAACGCCAACTGCGGGCTCACGTCGCCGCGCTTGGTGGGATCGACGCACCACAGGTGCCCTTCACCCTCGCCATGCTCTGGATCCTCGCCGACCGCCACGTAAACGCGGCCGTCATGGACCACCGGCGTGCCGATGATGTGGTTCCGCGTCGCCCGCTCCAGGCTGTACTTCGACTCCTTGGGATTGCAATCGAACTTCCACAAAAGTTCGCCGCCCTTCCCTTCGGCGTCGGGCAAATGGAAGCTGTAGAGCCAGCCGTCGCCGCCGCCAAAAATCATTTGCGGCACGCCGCCGAGCACGCCAAAGGCGGGAGACGACCATTGGCCGTGCAGAATGTTCAACCCTGGCGAGCGGTCAGTCCAGACCACTTTGCCCGTGTTCTTATTGACGACGATAAAGCTGGGTGCGTTGGGAGCCGGCAGGATCTTGTGCGCTTCATCCACGCCGTTGCCGGTGATGACCAACAGCAAGTCGCCGACGCTGGTCAACGAGCTGGCGGCCATGTTGTGTTGCGAGACACCCAGCTCGCGCATCATGTCCAACACCCAGATGACGTCGGCTTCGTCCTTGTCTTGCGATTTCTCTTGGGTGTAGGGCCCGTCGTTTTTGCCGTCGTGGAAGCCCTCGGTGTCGAGGCAGCGGACCTCGCCCCGGCTGGTGACAAACCACAATCGTTTTCCTTCCACCAGCGAGGTCGAGCAGATGCCTTGCAGCGGCCAGTCATGAACGCGCCCCGTCGGCAGCTTCTCACTGGAATGCTGCCAGAGGAATTGGCCGTCGCTAAGGCGAAACGCCAGCAGGCAGCCCAGGTCGATATTGCCAGGGTAGCGCTTCAGCCAGCCGTTGCTGTTGTTGCTGCCGACGAATGCTTTGCCGTCGGCGATGACCGGATTGCCATAGCTCTGCGAACCCAAGAGCGCGATCCAGCGGATATTGGGGGAGACGCCGACCCGCTTGGGTGGCTTGCCGACGAACTTGCCTACGTCCCAAGTGATGGGGATGTTGTGTCCCACCGGGGTATTGTTTCGCTGGGCCGAGCCGCCCCATTGGGGCCATTCGCGCGTGGGTTCAGCGGCGGTCGCGCTGTGGACGGCAGTGGCCAGCATCACAACTGCAAGGCAATGTCGAATGACGAATGACGAATGACGAAGCACGAAAGGCCCGTTCATCATTCTGATTTCGGATTTCATTCGACATTCGGATTTCGACATTCGTCATTTCCTTACTCTAGTGAAGCACACTTAGTAGGCGGGACTCGTGACCCAAGGGGACAGTCCCATGCTCGCTTCGCGAGCCACTATCGCTGTGCTGGGGCAAAATCGGGACAGTCCCCGTCACTCGTTCTTCATCACCGAAACATTGTCGTAAAACACTTCCGCGTTGGTCGCATTGCCGTAGAGGCCGGGGGAGCCGATCGTGTTGGGGGCTTCGTCGTCAGCTTCGATCGTCCATTTCTCCGGCTCCGCCTGGCCGCGGGGCCAGACTTTGGCTTGCACCACGGCCCGGGCTCCCTGGTTGCTGACCCGCATTTTGATCGTGTACCAGGTGTTCGGCTTCCAGGGAAAGGGAATCGTCTTGCCCATCCGTTGTTCCAACACCGGCGGCCAAGTGCGAATCTGCAATTGCTGGGCCTCTCCCATCAGATCCACCGTATAGCGCTGGGCGATCAGGCCCATGTCCGGCACCCGCTTTTCGCGCTGATTGCCAAACATGTCGGCCTGGATCGTGTAATCGTGTAAATCAATCGGGCCGAACCAACATTGTGATCGGGTTCCTTTGGGAATCGTGGTCACTTTGGCCAGCAGCTTGTTTCCGTCCACGTCCCGGATGACGTGCCGATAGCGGCAACCGATCCAGGTGATGGGCACCTCGCCATCGGAGAAATCGAACTTCCAGGGAAGCGGGGGCACGATGCGCACGCGGGCCTTCCCCTTCAAATTGCCTTGGGCAATCTCGACTTCCGCGGCTCCGTGAGTTGTTCCGCTGGGTGCTGTATAGAGATCGCCGTCGATCTTACCGGCGCCGATCACTTTGGAAACAATCGTCGCTCCTGATCCTGTGGTCGCTCGAACTTCCTTCCCCTTGGCGTCGAAGTGTCGCAATTGATAGCGCTGCTTCCCGCCCGAGGTCAGCATCGCTTCCGCAGGCAAGATCTGTAAATGGGCAATCGGTCCCGCCTTTTCATCTTCAGCCGGCGGCACGGGCAAGGGGGCATATCCTGGCTTCTTGTTCTTGTCTTCCAGGCAATACAGCGCCCCAGTCGTGGGCACAAAAATTCGTCCATGCGAGCAGATCGGCGAGCCTTGCGATTCGTCGCCGCTGGGCAACCGCAAAGTCTGCAGGACGACGACCTTGTCGCCATCGAGCCGCAAGGTGTACCACCGCCCGTCGGTGGTGCAGCAATAGATCTTGCCGTCGGCCACCAGCGGGCTGGATCGCATGCTGGTCCCCAGCGACTTGCGGGCCACTTCCTTGCCGGAAGCCGCGTCATACACAAACAGCTTGGCCCGGTCGTCCACGGCCACGATTCGGTCCCCTATCGGCACCGGTGAACTCTTCCCAACATTGCACTCGCGGATTTCCCAGACCGCGCCGCTGTCGGTGATATCGGTCCCTCCGGTCGGCATCGGCTTGCCGCTGGCGGCGCCGTTGATGGCCAGAAAATTGCCCATCGTGGTGTCGTTGATGTTCTCTTCGCTATGGCCAACATAAACGCGATCTCCCACCACCATCGGCGAAGTATTGATCCCCCGCTTGGACGCCTGATATTTCCAGATTGGCACGCCCGTGCGCGGCTGGAACGCCCAGATGCCTCCGTCGCCGGAGCCAAAGACCAGCGCCGCTTGGCCGCCGATCACGGACACGACCGGCGTGCTATAGGTTGTGTCCTCCGGCAACGGCCGGGTGCCGTTGAACCAGACGACCGCCCCGGTGTTCTTGTCCAAGGCGATAAACCGATGGGCCGGCTTGGCCATATCCCCCCAGCCGATGATGACGCCGCTGATGATCACCAGATCTTCAAACATCACAGGCACATTGGTTCGCCCGCCGTAAGTCGTCAGTAGGCCGAACTCCTCGCTCATCGACCGCGTCCAGAGCGGCTTGCCGGTCGCTCCGTCGAGACAGGCAAAATAGCCGCACACGCCCTGGGCATAGATCCGCCCGGTGGCGGGGTCTCCCACCAGACTGCTCCAGGCCACCCGGGTGTCGGGCACGTCGCTTAAGTAAACATTGAAGCGATGTTGCCAGATGTCCTTACCCGTGGCGGCATCGACACAGACGACGCGTTCCCCCTCGCTCCGTGTCCCCGGATCGCTGCGGCAGAGCACATAGAGTTTGTCCCCCATTACGATCGGGGTGGAGATGGTGCCCAGGTCGGCACGCTTCCAGAGGACGTTGCTGCCCGGGCCGCCGCGGGGGTTCCATTTGTCGATCAGGCCGGTCTCGGTGGAGACGCCATTTTGCTGGGGTCCGCGCCAGGCGGGCCAATCGCGGGGGTCGGC
>JAIOPX010000128.1 GCA_021413705.1 Planctomycetota bacterium
ATCCATTCGCCATAGGGGCGGCGGCTGGCCAGATCGTGCTTGAGTTCCTTGTCGGGCACCAGCCGTCCCTGCTCGAAGTCGATCAGGAACATCCGCCCCGGCTGAAGCCGTCCCTTGGCTCGGACATTCTTGGGATCGACGTGCAACACGCCCACTTCGCTGGCCATGATGACTTTGTCATCGTGCGTCAGATAGTAGCGCGATGGGCGCAGGCCGTTACGATCCAGAACGGCGCCAATGCAGGTGCCATCGGTGAACACCATCGACGCCGGTCCATCCCACGGCTCCATCAGCGCCGAGTGATATTCGTAGAAGTTTCTCTTGGCGGCCGACATCGACTCATGGTTCTGCCACGCTTCCGGGATCATCATCATGATCGCTTCCGGCAGCGATCGGCCGCACATCAACAGCAGTTCCAGCACATTGTCGAAGGTGCCGGAATCGCTGCAATCCGGTTCGCAAATCGGGAACAGTTTTTCGATATCGGCGCCGAACATGTCGGAGGCGGCCAATCCCTCGCGGGCGGCCATCCAGTTCTTGTTGCCGCGCAGCGTGTTGATTTCGCCGTTGTGGCTCATGAACCGGTTCGGCTGCGCACGGTCCCAACTGGGAAACGTATTGGTTGAAAACCGGGAATGAACCATCGCCAGATGGGATGTAAAATCAGGATCCTGAAGGTCAGGGTAATACGGCACCACCTGGGCAGGCGTGAGTTGTCCCTTGTAGACGATCACCTTGGTCGAGAGCGTGCAAACGTAAAACAGCTTGCGCTCGGTGAGCGATTTATCTCGGCGCAGCCGGTGGCTGGCCTGCTTGCGGATCAAATACAGCTTGCGCTCGAAGGCATCGCCGGCAAAACCTTCCCCGGCGGCCACAAACAACTGCTCGATGACTGGCTCGCTGCGGCGGGCCGAGGGGCCGATGTCGGCTTTGTCCGGGTCGGTCGGAACGCTCCGCCAGCCCACAAGCCGCTGCCCTTCCGCCGCAATCAAGTCCTCAACCATCTTCTTACAGTGTTGCCGCTCTGATTCAATCTTTGGCAGGAAGACCAATCCGGCCGCGAACTTTCCGGGCGGGGGCAGTTCCGCCTTCAAATCACGACGGGCCACTTTGACGAGGAACTCATGGGGCAATGCCGTCAAGAACCCAGCGCCGTCTCCCGTGTTGGGTTCACATCCGCAAGCACCGCGATGCGTCATCGCCAGGGCAATCTCATCGGCGTCCTTGATGATCTGGTGGCTTCGTTTCCCCTTCAAATGCGCCACAAAGCCCACTCCGCACGAATCGTGCTCGTGCGCAGGATCATACAGCCCGGTCTTGCCCGGTGGGAAAATCGTGTTCTGTTCTAGGGAGTCCATATTTAATTTCTCTCCTCGCCACGCACTAGCTGGAAGGCACCGGTTGGGGAGGCGCCCCGATCGCCTCGCCATTGGGGGCACAGGCAGCCACTCCGTTGTGGATTGCTTGGGGCACATCGCGCCCCGCACGCTGCAACAGTTCGATAAAACGCCGCACCGTCATGCTCAGTTTTTTCCCACTGCGATGGATGATCGCCAGTGGACGGACCAACTCGTTGTTTTCCAAAGGAATCGCCGCCAAAGTCCGCACTTCAACTTCGCGCAGCACCGTGGGGGCCGGCAGCAGGCCCACGCCCGCGTTGATTTCGATCGCTCGTTTGATCGTTTCGATATTGTCGAACTCCATCACGACCTGAGCTTCCACATTGTGCTGAGCCAGGACGCGATCAATCTCGCGGCGGATCGTCAGCCCTTGGTCGAAACCGATCATTTTTTCTCCAGCCAACTCCTCCAAGCCGATTTGTTCCAGCCGGGCGAACCGGTGCTGGGGCGAACAGACCAAAACCATCGGCTCATCGCGCCAAGGAATCGCTTTGAGCATTCGCGATGACTTGGGATAGCTCACCAAGCCGATGTCGGCCTGGTCCGAATCAATCGCTTCATATACTCGATGCGGATGGAGATACTCCAGCCGGACGTTGGCCTTGGGATAACGCGTGAGGAAATCCTGCAAGTAGCGATCCATCAAGTGCAGGCCGACCGAATAGATCGAAGCCACCCGGACGCGGCCAGCCACTTCGGAATGCAGAGTGCGCACCTCATCTTCGAGCGCGAAATAGCGATCGACGATCTTGCGGCATCCTTCGTAAAAAACTTCCCCTTCGCTGGTCAGCAAGAACGGTCGCTTCGAGCGATCCAGCAACTTCACACCCAGGTGCTCTTCCAAGTGGTGAACTACCTGGCTGGCGCCTGACTGAGAAATGCCATTCTCATCCGCCGCCCGGGAGAAACTCTTCCGATGGACGACATCGCAAAACACCTTGAGGGATTTAAGGTGCATGGGCCACCGGTGGACAGAATGAGAAAATCGAATGCAAGACAGAAGCAAGATTCAAAGGTGAGATAATAGATTATCGTGCCTTTGGAGAAGCGTCAAGCGACTGCTAGCACCTGTTTTTGACTACATTTAGATTGCTTCGATTCCAACATTTCCAGCATAAGTCCATGCCAACAAAGAAGATACGAATTAAGTTGTCCGAGACAAGCCGCTGCAGCACTCAATAAGTAATGCTTATTTTTACCCGTCACAGTACTAATGAGGCCGGTACAGGAAACTCTGTAACTACCGTTAATTCACTCGTTGCGGCTCATATTTATGATCCCGTTTTCGGACCACGGTCGCCTTGATAATGCTGTCGCCTGGGCCGGCCGCGGCTTCGGGATCACGACGCTGGATGCGGCTCAGTACATTCATACCTTCAATCACCCGGCCGAATACGGTGTGCTTGCCGTCCAAGCCGTTGGTGGGAACAAAGGTGAGAAAGAACTGCGAGCCGCCGCTGTCGGGGCTGTCCCCGAGCGCCATACTGAGACTGCCGCGAAAATGGTTTCGATAAACCTTCTCGTCCGTAGCTTCCCCTCGGATGCTGTAACCGGGCCCCCCTGTGCCGTCCCCTTTGGGGCAGCCCCCCTGGGCCATAAAGCCCGAGATGACGCGGTGAAACGTCAGTCCGTTGTAAAAACCCTTTTCGACCAGGCTGATGAAGTTGGCCACGGTGTTGGGCGCTTCATTTTCAAACAACTCCACCACAATATCGCCGTAGCGGGTCTCAATTTTCACGCGCGGCAGATCATCGGCCTTGGCTTCCGCTTCGCGCAATTTCTTCTCTCGCGCCCAGGCTTTCTTTTCATAGGCCATCTGAGGCAGCAATTGCTTGGCCTCACGGCTCAGCGGGCCAGCTTTGGCCGCTTGTTGGAGATACTTCTCGGCGGCGTCAAAATCGCTGACATGAAACGCACCCATGCCGGCCACCTCAATGAGTTTCTGCTGTTGCTCGCCATGATCGACCAGTAATTTCGCTACCCGTGCAGCGATATCATAATTGTCCCGGCTAGCCTCGTCGCGCGCCACTTCCACCAGAAACTGCTTCAAATCGGCGTCCTTGCCTCCCTGAGCCTGATAAGCTTTTTCGCCAGCGGCCACCACCTTGGGCAAGATCTGCTCGCCAACATTCGTCAATTTCATATAGCGTTCAATCAGTTCTTTGCGCTGCTCCTCGGTGGCATTAGGACTCGCCGAAAACTCTTTCCGGAGATCGCGCAGCTGCCCCAAAAGCTGCTTCCACTGGGTATAAACCACATCGAATTCCGCTTTGGCGGCCGTGACTTCCGCCGGACTTGGCGCCATCGGTTTCGGCGCCACGCTGGGCGGAGCGGATTTTACCTGGGAGGCCTTCGGGGATTCGGCGTTTTGTGCATGCGTCCAGGGTAGGATGCATTGCCAGGTGATTCCTGCCCCGGTCAGAAACAACAGTGAAATAAACTGGGATTGCCGCATTTTGACCTCTTTGCCCGGTTATGATGCCTGGACCGACTTTCAGCCAGACCTTCTACGTACTACCGCTATGCGATGTTCGTGGCTGGCTGACCCTGCTGCGCATGATAGCCGCCCTAGGTTAGTATGTCAGCGCACTGCCAATGTTCCCCTCCAACGGCACGAATCCCGAAACTCGTGCCTCAGGGCACACAACGCGATGGACTTCCTTTCGACATGACCGCACAACGACGAAAAAAACCGTCAGACGCCGGACCAAACCGAGCGGAGCGCACGAGCGAGGAAGCCTCGGTGCGGATCATCGGTGGCATGTTTCGCGGTCGCAAACTTCTGTATAGCGGAGACACGCGCACCCGGCCCATGAAGGATCGTGTCCGCGAGGCGCTTTTTAACCTGATCGGCCCGGACGTCAAAGGGACGCATGCGATCGACTTGTTCGCCGGCACAGGAGCCCTCGGGCTGGAATCGGTCAGCCGGGGCGCGGCCAGTGCAACGCTCATCGAACGGCACTACCCCACGGCGGCGTTGATCCGCCGCAATGTTGAGACGTTGGGTGCAGCAGATCGTTGCGAAGTCGTTGCGGCCGACGCCTTTCTCTGGCTCCGGCGAACGACCCCCTCGCAGACAACTCCCTGGCTCGTCCTCTGCTCGCCTCCCTTTGAACTATACGAATCTCAACGCGAGGCCATGGACGCACTGATTGCAGAGTTTTTAGTAAAGATGCCCGCCGGAAGCATGATTGTTGTCGAAGTACCCAGCACCTTCGACCTCACGACGCTGCCGCAACCCGAGTGTTGGCTCACGCGGACCTACTCGCCCGTGCATCTGGCGATCCATCGTAAGTCGTAAAGTAACACCCCGCACATCTTCCCTAGTCCGCAGTGCCGCAGCGACCCACAGACTCCCCGGCGCAATGCATTGTGGCATAATCGGTTAAGTCCTGCGCGGGATTGCGGGCTCCGGCAAACTACCTTGGGTCTTCGCCTGGGAAAATCCGATGGTAGAGATGATCTGGCTTGCGCCGTAAGTGCAGGCCGATAACGCTCGGCGTATGGCAGCGCCTGGACCTCTTGGGTAGCGCGAAGGGAATCGTGGCGATGAAGCGGCGGAGTCCGACTTGGTTTTTCTTT
>JAIOPX010000143.1 GCA_021413705.1 Planctomycetota bacterium
CCGGGCGCCGCTCCGCAGCGGCGTGAGCGTCCCTTATTCCGCCGAGTTCAGGGACAAGGAAACAAACCTTACCCTCCTCAATGAATTGGCCCAATTGCCTCCTGCCGGCGGAGCACCGGGTGTGATGGTTGAGAATCTTGCCCAGGCCGCTGCCGCCGAAACTCCAGCCGATAATTCGTTCCGCCACGACCTGGCCAAGGCCCGCAGCGCTCAGCAGATCTGGCCGCTGCTGTTGTTTGTCTGCGGTTGCCTATTCTTGTGCGACGTGGGCGTACGACGAGTCCAGATCAGCTTTGCTTGGTTGGCGCCGGTGCTGGCGAGCGTGCGCGATCGAGTGCTGCGGCGGCAACGAGTCGAGCAGGCGGTCCCTACCATGGCCCGTCTCCGCTCGCTCAAGGCCGAAGTGTCGGAGACGATCGAACGCCGTCGTTCCGCGGCACGTTTTGAGGCGTCACCTGAGGCAGCGACCGATTCGACAACCGCGGCCGCGATGCTGGACGAGCAAGCCGTGCATGTTGAGACTTCGCAGACGGCAGCGACCAACGAATCACTGACGCCCCAGGCCGCGCCGGAAGACAACTCCTACACCAGCCGACTGCTAAAAGCCAAAAAGAAAGTCTGGGAAGGAAAGCAACACTAGCCCGACGCGCAAGCGAGGGAGTAATGGGTAACGATGCGTTAGCATCGAACACTGAGTATTGACAACGAAGCACTGACACCTGACACCTGGAACCCTTTGACATGAGCATCGGCGAAACCATGCAGCGGCGGGCCGAGGAATTCGGCAGACGATACAAAGACGTCTTTGAGCAACTATCACGAGTCATCGTCGGCCATGAAGATGTTTTGCACGGGGTGCTGACCTGCTTGTTTGTCGGCGGCCACTGCTTGCTGGAGGGAGTACCAGGGCTGGGAAAAACCCTGCTGGTTCGCACGCTGGCCCAAACGCTGCATCTGAAGTTTTCGCGGATTCAATTCACGCCCGACCTGATGCCGGCAGACATCCTGGGCACGAACATGGTTATGGAAGACGAGAATGGCCGCCGTCGCTTTGAGTTCCAACAGGGACCGATCTTCACGCAAATCTGTCTGGCCGACGAAATCAACCGCGCTACGCCAAAGACTCAAAGCGCGTTGTTGGAGGCCATGCAGGAGCGGAGCGTGAGCATTGCCGGCAACATGTTTAAGCTCGAAGCCCCCTTCTTTGTCATGGCCACGCAAAATCCTCTCGAACAAGAAGGGACTTACCCGCTGCCGGAAGCCCAGCTAGATCGCTTCTTTTTCAAACTGATCGTCGGCTACAGCAGTCGCCAGGAACTGGCTACGGTGATCGACCGCACCACGCGCGGCGAAGTGATCGAACCGGTCCAAGTGATGGACGGCGAGGAGATCATTCGCTGGCAACAGCTTATTCGCGAAGTGATCCTAGCACGGCACGTCCAAGACTATGTCGTGCGGCTGACCCTCTCAACGCATCCCGGAGGGCCGCTGGCTTTCGACGTTACAAATCGGTATTTCCGCTGGGGTGCCAGCCCGCGTGGGGCTCAGACCCTGGCCTTGGCGGCTAAAGTCCGGGCACTGCTGGACGGCCGCTACAATGTCAGCTTTGAAGACGTGCGACGGGTGTTCCTGCCGGCCATGCGGCACCGCGTGATTCTCAACTTCGAAGCCCAGGCTGAGAATATCCAACCCGACCAGGTTCTGTTGGAAATACTCGAGCGCTGCCCCGAGAAGTCAGAAGAAACCGCGCTGACGGCGGAGTTGGTGTGAGTTTTCAAAACGAGCCGCAAACATGAGATTGGTGAACCACAGAGACGCAGAGAAAGCACGGAGATGAACATCTGTCCCGAAGGGACACTCGATAGTAGCCCGGCAGTTTACTGCCGGGTTCCGGATCCATGAAACATGGTTGTTCGTCCCGTAGGGACGATTGAAAATACGAGCATTGTGGATTGTTTGAAACCAGGGATTCAGCCGTCCCTACGGGACGAAAATGGGGTTTGTGGACTGCTTTCCCAGCGATAAATCGCTGGGCTATTATCGGCAGTCCCTACGGGACAGAAAGGCCTCCGATGGCGATAGATACCACTACCCCCATTCTCAGTCCGACTCTCCTGGCCCAATTGGAGCGATTGGAGTTAGTCAGCCGCAAGATCTATCGCGGCCAGATGAAGGGGGAGCGGCGCAGCCCGCGCAAGGGGCAGAGTGTCGAATTCGCCGACTTTCGCAACTACGTTCCGGGCGATGATATTCGCTTCATCGACTGGAATACCTATGCCCGGCTGGAAAAACTGTTCTTGAAGCTGTTCCTGGAAGAGGAAGACTTGCACTTTTACGCCGTGCTGGACGCCAGCCCTTCGATGGATTTTGGCACGCCGTCGAAGTTCGACTTCGCCCGGCAGTTGGCTGCATCGCTGGGCTTTATCGGCCTGGTGCGCGCCGACCGCGTGCGGATCGAAACGCTGGGACAGTCACCCCGCGCGCCGGGCCCCGTATTTCGCGGGCGGCGCAGCCTGACGCGAATGCAGCAGTATCTCTCGGGTATGCAGCCGGGGGAAAAAATTTCGCTGGCCGACGGAGTCCGCAATTTTTGCGTCCGCAACAGCGGCCGAGGCATCCTGGTGTTGATCACCGATCTCATGGATAAGCAGGGCTATGAGACGGCGCTGCGGTATCTCGTTGCCCGGCAGATGGACATCTACGTGATCCATGTCCTCTCGGCAGAAGAAATGGAGCCGGAACTGCGCGGCGATCTTCGGCTAGTGGACTGCGAGGACGATGATGTAGCCGAAATCACATCCAGCGCACCACTGCTGGCACGTTACAAAAAGACCTTGGGAGAGTTCCTCGGCCAGGCGCGAGAATTTTGCAACCGCCGTGGTGTGGCCTACGCCTTGGCCCGCAACGACTTGCCGATCGAACAGCTTGTGGCCGGCTACCTGCGCAAACAAGGACTGGTGCGCTGATGTGGCCGCAACTGACGAGTATGCTCCCGCTCTGGCAATGGCTGGTATTGGCCGCAATCCCGCCGGCGATTGTCGCGCTCTATTTTCTTAAGCTTAGGCGGCAGCCGCTGCAGGTACCCAGCACGTATCTGTGGCGCAAGTCGATCGAAGACTTGCATGTCAATAGTCTTTGGCAACGGTTGCGGCAGAGTCTGCTGCTCTTGTTGCAACTGCTGCTCATGGCCTTGCTCTTTTTGGCCCTGGTGAATCCCACTTGGCAGGGTTCACAACTCAGCGGCAATCGATTCATTTTCCTGGTGGACAATTCGGCCAGCATGTCTGCCACGGATGTAAAGGCCGACGGAGCACCTTCGCGACTGGACTTGGCCAAGCGCCGCGTCAACGAACTAATCGACGGGCTCAAGCAGGGTGATGCGGCCATGATCATCAGCTTTTCCGACACGGCCGATGTCGTTCAGGAATACACCACCAACCAGCGAGAGCTTCGCAAACGCTTGCAGGCCATCGCACCGTCTCAACGAACCACCTCGCTGACAGACGCCCTTCGACTAGCCTCGGGGCTGGCCAACCCTGGTCGCAGCACGGCCCCTCGTCCGGCCCCGGCACCGGGATCAACAGATGTGCCTGGCGCCGCTCCCACAGCCCCGGAAGGTTTACCTGCCACACTGCTCGTCCTATCGGATTTCCGCTTTTCGGACGTGCCAGACTTTTCGCTCGGCAATCTGAAGCCCAAGTTTGTGATGATCGGCCGGGAGGGAGCCCGGAATGTGGCCATCACTTCGTTCGCCGCCCGGCGGTATGAGGATCGTCCCAAGGAACTTGAGGCAGTGGCACGGCTGGAGAATTTTTCCGACCAAGAATCGACGTTCACCGCCGAACTATCCATGGAGGACCGGCTCATTGATTCCCGCGAGGTGAAAATAGCGCCCAATGGCCAGCAGGCGGTTGCATTCCCTCTGTCGAATATCGACTCCGGAGTGCTGCGCCTGCGGATCGAACCGCGCGACGAGTTGGGGATAGACAATACGGCCTTCGCCGTGGTCAATCCACCGCGTCGCGGTCGAGTGCTGTTTGTTTCACCTGGGGATGATGCGTTGCGGCGTGTACTCAACACAGCGAAAGCCAACGAGTTGTCTGATATTACCCGGCACGCGCCCACTTACCTGTTGACCGACGAATACCAGCGAAGTGCGGAAGGGGGAGATTGGGATCTGATCATCTACGACCGCTGCGCACCGAAAAAAATGCCCCGCGCCAATTCCGCCTGGATTGGTCAATTGCCTCCGGACGATCGCTGGAAAGCCGGCGAGAAAGTTGTGAATCCAAAAATTGTCGATACGGAGCGAACGCACCCGTTGGTGCAGCTTGTGGAAGTGGGTGACTTCATCATCGCCGAGGTAACCTTGTTGAAACCGCCGCCGGGCGGTGTTTCGCTGTTCGACGCCGCGGAAGGCTCGATTTTCGCGATTGCCCCCCGCGAGGGTTTTCAAGACGCCGTGTTGGGCTTCGAATTTAGTTCGACCGATAAGACGGGCCAGACGGTGATCAACACCAATTGGCCGCTGCGCCAAAGCTTTCCGGTTTTCATTCACGAGATGCTGGCATTTCTCGGCGGTGGAGCCGCGCTGAGTGAAGCCGAGACGCTCCGTCCGGGGCGGCCACTTGAGGTCAAATCGCTGGTTGCCGGCACGGCAGCACAGGTAATCACCCCATCGGGACGCACCGTTTCCTTACCCCCAAATCAGCAGCAGACGCTGTTGTTTACGGGAACCGACGACGTTGGCGTTTATGAGGTTCGACAGGGCAAAGCCCCCCCAAGGAATTATGCCGTCAATCTGTTCAGCCCGGCGGAAAGCGAGATTCGCACCCAGCCCGATCGCGTCGTCAAACTCGGGGATACGGATGTCAAGGCGTCTGAAAACTGGCAGACGGTTCGCCGCTCGATCGTCAAAGGGCTGTTGGTTCTTGCCCTGGCCGTGCTGATGGCGGAATGGTATATTTACAACCGACGAGTATACGTTTGACGGATCATCCTTTCTTTGGATTCTCACGACGCTGATTCGACATCAGGACGGATTCGCACATGGCGGACAATGCACGTGGCTCTCGCAAGCTGAGTCGTCGTCACACCTCAGCGGATAGCAAAGGCCCGGTCGCAGTTGCCGTGCCCCGCCCCAAGCGACGCAATGTTTTTAATCGCATCGTCGAGAACGACCTGATCCGCAAGCTCAGCCATGAGCAATATCAGGACAAGGTGCGGAAGGTCTATGGCGGTCCCAAAGGGGCCATGCTCGACACGTTCAGCCGCATCTCCGGCCACTTGCA
>JAIOPX010000144.1 GCA_021413705.1 Planctomycetota bacterium
ATTGTATTCCTGCCAGGCCACTTTCACGTCGGCCACGGGGCCCATCGGCGTGCGGCGAATGTTTTCCGACGCGGCCAGGTGTACGCCCAGCAGATCCCACAGCGGCTGAATGTTCCCCTTCGGCTCGGGACGCTGCATCATGAATGGCATCCCCCCCTGCGGACGCTTGGGTGCGGAAGTGCCCGGCACCGACGAAAGCATCGGCATCGGGTCTTCAAAAATGGCGGTCGGCTGGCCGCTGCGGACGGCGTCGATGAAATGTTTCATACCTTCGGGCGAAAGGGACGAAGGCTGCACCGCCAGCAGGACGTCAAAACGTTCCTTGATCTCCTGATTCGGATCGACTCGTACCACCTGATATTGCCGGCGGAGTTCCTGAATTAACGGCTGATCCGGGCTCTCTTCACCCCCCATAGGCGAACCGCCGCCGCCGAAGAGTTGCGCATCGGTGGTCAGGACTCCGATGCGTCTCCTGCCGCTGAGCTTCTTTTCTTCAGGTTTCTTATCTTTGGCATTGCTGGCTGGAGTTTTAGCATTGGCAGTCTTTTCATCAGTTTTGCCATCAGCCGGTTTTGCTTCAGCCGAAGGGCCGCTGGCCTCCGCCTCGGCCACCGTCACGACGGCGCGAATCAACTCATGTTCGATGCGGGCTCCCTGACCCAGGAACGGCACGGCCACGCGCTCCAGGCCACTACGAACACCGACGCCAAAAATGACGCTCCGTTTGCTCAGCGCCCCGCGCACCTCGGTAAACACATCGCGGGCTTCAATTCCATATTCGGCTTTGGCCAGCGCGGCTTCTTCGCTGAACGGATCGACCTCGTGCAATCGGGCGCGTACGCGTCCGTGGCTCAGTGCATTGATCTCACGCAGCACGTTGGCCAAATCGACCCGACGCTCGACAAACTCTTCCGGCAGATCGCGGCTGACGTAGGCATCGACCCGCACGGGATACTTGGGATCGAGCCCCTCGAGCAGTTTGATCGTGTCAGGATGCAGCGAATTGAGCCGTTCGCTGGTCAGATCGGCCCGCACTGGATCCCACTTCGACAGCAACACGCACACGGCGCCGACGGCCAGCATCAAGGACACCACACGGACGAAGAAGTGCGGGCCCATCGAATGTCCATCCCGTCCACCGCTCCAATGGCGGCGGCCGATCAGCACTAGGCTCAGGTAGAACATCACGCACGTCACCAATAGGAAGAACAGCACGCTGCTGAAACTGACGACGCCGGCCTGAAAATCGGCGAACTGCTGCGAGATGCTCCAGCGGGCCAGGATGCGTCCCAGCCAGGAGCCGAAGATCACATCCGCATAATTGGCCATCACCAGCGGTACGTTAAGCAGCACGCCCAGCACGAAGCCGACCGTAAGATTGTTCGTCAAGAAAGAGGCTACCATGCCGATCGAGAGCATCGCCAGGCCGGCCAGCCAGTAGCCCAGGTAGTTGCCCAGCAGCAGTCCCACGTCGGGACTGCCGAGCGTGGAAAGGACAATGAAGTTGCACATTTCGGAGAACATCAACGAGACCGTGAAGATCGCCACGGCCGCCAGATATTTGCCCAGCACGATGTCAAAATCGGCCGCCGGAATCGTCAGCAATAGTTCATCGGTCCCCTGCCGCCGTTCCTCCGACCAGATGCTCATCGTGATGGCTGGAATGAACACCAGCAAAATCAGTGGCAAATACTTGTTCAACTGGTCGAGATTGGCCAGGTTGGCGTTAAAAAAGTCTTCCGTCCAAAAGGCGGCGACCGCCGTGAGCCAGACGAAAAGACAGAGAAAGACATAACCCGTGGGACTGGTGAAATAAGCCAGAAAGTTCCGCTTCAACACGGCATAGGCCGCGCGCCGCCATGTGGCCAGGCCAATCACAACGACCGCCACCATGCCCACAAACATTAGGTTGACACCAAGTATCTGAATAAACGACAGAAACTTTTCCATGGAACTCTTCTCCCTACCTTCTCTGTGCTTCTGTGTCTCTGTGGTTCAAAACTTTCTTTGAGATTTCGGGGATACTCCCCTCGCTGGCGCTTCGGGCTTGTGTGTGCTTACACGGGCAACGGGCGTTTAGCGGTGAGTTGTTCGTAGTTGGCGTCCATGCTCAATCCGTGCGCGGCGAAATCCGCCACTGGGCCGTCGAACACCAGCCGCCCCTCGTGGATAAACAACACCCGAGTTGCCGTCGCTTCCACTTCCTGCAAAATATGGGTGGAGAGCAGAATCGTCTTTTCCTTGCCCAGGCGGCGGAGCGTGGAACGGACCTCGCGAATCTGATTGGGGTCCAACCCGGCCGTGGGTTCGTCGAGGATCAGCACCTCCGGCTCGTGCAGCAGAGCCTGCGCCATACCCACGCGCTGTCGATACCCCTTCGACAGTTTTGAGATCGGCTTGCGAATGACGGACTGCAAGGCACACAACTCCACCACTTCGTCGATCCGCGTCCGCGTCAGAGCGCCCGACATGCCGCGGGCCTCGGCAAAGAAATTCAGCAGGCTCAGCGGCGTCATATCGGGATAGAGCGGGCCGTTTTCGGGCAGGTAGCCCAGCTTGGCCGAGCCGGCCAGCCGGTCGTCCGACATGTCGTGCCCCGCGATCCGGGTGCGCCCCGTGGACGGGGCCAGGTAGCCCGTCAGGAGCTTCATCGTCGTGCTTTTGCCGGCGCCATTAGGCCCCAGGAAGGCGACGACTTCTCCTTTGGCTATGGAGAAGGTGACGTCCCGAACCGCCGCAAAATGGCCATAAAATTTCGACAGCCCGATGGCTTCGATCATCGGGTGCGCAACCTCGGCCAAGATGGGGTCCGTAGCCCTGGGAGGGATCGTCGGTGAGCGGTCGCTCATAGGCTTGCTTTCTCCTAAAAATAGATCGGGCAGGCAGGGGGCGGAAGGCCGAAACTGGCGGGAATCCCCGAGGCCGCTATATGCCGGCCGGATGGCAGGACCAACGAAGTTATAAGGTTAGGGGCATATTTGTCCAGCCCGACATAGCCTACGCACCAGCCGCCGCGATGGATCGCCCGGCGGGTTCCCGGCGGCAAAAAGTGAGGTGCCGCCGCCAATGTTCGTCGTCGCAATTGGGAAAATCGATCCGTTGATGCACCCCGCGGCTCTCCTCCCGGAGCAGAGCCGCCCGGGTCATGATGCGGGCCGCCGTCAGCATATTCTGCAGCTCCCAGCCCTGGGGGCTGTCGAACTGCCGGGGGAGCACATAGCGGCACCAGTTCTCGATGGTGTCGGCGGCGGTGAGCAGCCCATTGCGTTCCCGCCGCACCCCCACATTTCGCCACATCAGGCTTTTCAAAGCATTGCGGATATCAGCCAAGTCGAGCACTTCGGCGGGTTGAATCGCCGCCCCGTCCTCGGCGGAGTCGTCTCCGAGGGCGTGGCCGTTCGTTCGGGTGCTGGTGCCGGTTCGGGTGCCTGGGGTAAGTGGAGCGCCACCCCAGAACTGCTGGGGCGGCGCTCCACTTGCCCCAGGCACCCCAGTAGTTGCCCCAGGCAGCCCGGCATTTTCCTGAGCTAAGCGCGGCAGGCTAACAATCGACAATGCCCGCAGGTCATCTGGCATGGCCAGTGCCGCCTCTGACGCCCCACGCCCCACATGCGCTCCATACACCATCCCTTCCAGCAAACTGTTGCTGGCCAGGCGGTTCGCGCCATGCAATCCGCTGGCGGTCACCTCGCCAGCTCCCCACAAGTTCGGCAGCGAAGTATGCCCCTCGTGGTCGATGCTCACACCACCCATGAAATAGTGGGCGCCGGGACGGACGGGGATTCGATCGGTCGTAATGTCCAGCCCAAACTTGGCGCAGGCCTGTCCCAATCCAGGAAAACGGCTGCGAACGCGGGCCGGTTCCAGATGCGTCATGTCCAAATAAACACACGAGTGCCGCGTCTTTTCCATTTGCAAAACAATGGCCCGGCTCACGATGTCGCGAGGCTTTGCAAAACAATGGCCCGGCTCACGATGTCGCGAGGCGCCAACTCCAACCGCGGATCGAAGTCCCCCATGAAACGCAGCCCGTTCTTATCGACCAGATGCGCCCCTTCACCGCGTACTGCCTCCGTCACCAACGTCCGCGCGCTGCCGGCGATGTAGAGCATCGTGGGATGGAACTGCATGAACTCCATATCGCGCAGCTCGGCTCCGGCCCGCCATGCGATGGCCAAACCGTCACCCGTGGCCACTTCGGGATTGCTCGTTTCGCGATAGAGCTGTCCCGCGCCGCCCGTGCAGAGAATTGTCTGCCGTGCCCAGACCATGGCCAATCCTGCCGGCCCGCCAGCCACGATGGCCCCTCGGCAACCTTCGTCGTCGGTGAGCAGATCGAGCGTAAATGAGTTTTCCCAGGTGGTCACATGCGGCAGTCGCGCGGTCCAATCGATCACCGCCCGCATTACCTCGCGTCCCGTAGAATCCCCCTGGGCATGCACGATTCGATGATGACTATGTCCTCCTTCGCGACCCAACGCCAACTCACCCGCGTCCTGATCGAACTTCGTCCCCCAGTCGATAAGTTCCTGAATCCGCTGCGGCGCTTCTCGCACGACCATCTCGACTACGGCCGGATCGCACAGCCCGCCGCCGGCGCTGATCGTGTCGGCGACATGGTCCTCGAACCGGTCGTCAGGGTCGATCACGCCGGCGATTCCCCCCTGGGCAAAGATACTGTTCGACTGCCGGAGTTGATCCTTCGTGACGACCAGGACCGAGAGAGACCGATCAATCTCAATCGCCGCCCGCAGGCCAGCCAAGCCGCCGCCGATGATCAGCACATCGACAAACCGGTGGGGTAAGCGCTTGGGGTGGAAGGCGGTGAGATAACGGGGCATGAGATCGGGCATGCAAGGCTCCAGTTAATTAGCCGACTTGTTCTGAATTGCCCGCGCGTCCTCAACTGATCCCACCATCCTTCTCGCAAGTGCAAGATTTTTCTCGTTGGCCATCATTCTTCCGCGCGCGTCTGTAATCAACTTTCCATCCAATGCGCTACCCCAAAGAATCCATTTTTCACCAACTTTTGGAACTACCAGACTCTTTCGCCGCCATGCTTCCAATTCCGCCTCCCGGCCACTGGTATCAAAATCGTGAGGTTTCGGTCCCCATGATACACTTGCATGATCACTAAATCCTTTGCCTGCCAACACCTCTATCACTTCGACCTTTATTATCGGCGGATTGCCATACGTAAACTCTCCAGCCGGCACTTGCTTGATTGACACTATGACTACCTCTCGTGCCGAAAACGGCGAAGCATGACATCCATTTTGAGGTTTTGCCTTTGCGCTAGCTTGCGCTGATGTTTTTGGACCAGAGGTGTTAGGTTCACCTTGGAATGCGGCATCTGCAAATACCAGGATCATCGCGAAAGCAAGCGTGAGCCTGATTGTGAGTACTCGCAAGCGTCGTCCAAAACAACCTTGGAACTTTCTGAACACAAAATATAAAGTATCGTGCGAAATCATCAGCCGCTTCATTCCACAATAACCTTCCTTCTTTTCACTTTGCGAGTCTTTGCATCTTCGCGACTTTGCGTCCAAATCATTCCGCCTGGTAGAACTGCCCTGTGAAGAAACCGGGACTTCGCCTCGCCGGAGGCTCGGCTCCAGTCCCGGCCACCCCTTACAAGACTACCGCGATTTCTCCAACAGCCCTTGCCGAAATGCCTCGTGCTGTTCTCGCAAATCGCGCGGCACGCTTACCGGTGCGTCATCGCGCGAATTGGCGAGCGGCTTGCTCTCGACTTTTCCCGTGCGAACGGCGCCGGTCGAGGGACGCAGGCCGAGGCTCTTGAGCCATTGCTCGTAGGCTTGTTTGTCTTCGGGCTTCGCTGCCGCGTCGGCACCGCGATCGCGCATCGACTGCATCCGCTTGAGCAGCGATTGGAACTCCTCCTCGCTCCATCCGAGTCGTTTGCGCAGTCCGTCGTCGATGCGTCCCTTGGCAAGTTGGTCTTGCAGATAGGAGAGCGTCAGGTCGGTCGCCCGCTTCGAGTATTCCAGGTTCGCCTGCTCAGAGCCGGGGACTACCGTGCCGCTTGGCTTGCTTGACGAGGGACCGGACTTGCCAGTGGCTGGATCGCCGCCGCTGCCGCTGGCCTGCTGCGAAGGCTGACCCTCAACCTGCTGTCCTTGTCCTGGCTGCATGCCCTGCGGTGCTTGTGGATTCGGCTCGCTCGGTTGGCCGTCCTCGGGGCTGCGCTGTGAGTCGCCCGATTGCCGCTTGTCATTTTCGGGACGGCCGCTGCGAGCATCTCCTGCTTGCTGGCCCGCCTTGCCGGTGGCTCGGTCGGTCTGCTGCTGATTGCCGGCCCGATTCGATTGATCGCCAGGGCCTGATTGCTGCGACCGGCTACCGCCATCGTCGGCTGCTTGGCTCTTGCCTGCGCTCCCTCCCCCTGCGCCGCTCGATGCCTGGCCCATTCCCTCCTGCCCTTTACCGGCTCGTTCGCCTCCCTGATCCGATCCCGTATCGGAGGGGCGCTGTTTTTCCGGAGCCTTGGAATCTTCTTCGCTTGTTTTGGAATCCGAGGCCGCCTGCTGACCTTTGGCGGGAGTCTTGCCTGGGGCGCGGGCTTTGTCCTGCGGCTTATCCTTGGGATCGCCGCCGGGGCGATTGTCCGACGACTCGCCACTCTTCTGCGCAATATCCTTGGCTTTGTCGTCGGGACGATTGCCTTCGCCGCTGCTGCCGTCCTCTTCCTGCCGACCTTGTGCGCCGCCCGATTGAGGTTTGCCGCCGTCGCTCGCGTTAGGTTGCTTCTGTGGTTGCGATTGCGGATCGCGCTCACCCGGGTTCATCCCCTTCGTCTTGGCTCCCTCAGCGTTCTCACCTTTTTGTTGTTCAGAAGACTGCCCCTCGCCGGATTTTTGCGGGCCAGTTTGCTTCTGCCCGGATTGCTTCTGGCCCTGCTGTTTCTGGGTCGGATCGCTGGAGGCAACTTGATCGTCCGGCTTCTTGCCTCCCTCGGGTTGCTGACCTGGGTTTTTCTTGTTGAACTTGTAACCGATCTTGTCGGCCAGTTGTTCGAGCTTCTTGGCGATGTCGTCGTTCTTGCCGCCGTCCTTGTTGCCATCCCCCTTCGGCTTCTCTCCACTCTGCTGGTCGCCACTCGCCTGACCTTGCGCCTTGTCACCCGTGCGTTGCTGAGCACTGGCCGACTTGTCTTGTGCAGACTGCGAACCGGATTGTTTCTCTCCCTTAGCTTGTTGGTTTGGCGTCCCCTCGCCTGGTTGCTTTTGAACCGTTTGATCGCCGGGCCGGCTTCCCTGCTGCTTCGAGTCGGCCTGACTGGCGCCGCTGGAAGACTTATTGCTTGGACTACTCTCCGCCTGCTGCGTCTGCCGATCGCCGCTTCCTGGCTGCTTTGAGTCCGAGGAACTGCTCCCCTTTTGTCCCTGTGTACTAGATGACGACGAGTCTTTCTTCCATTCGCCTTCCTTCGAGGAGCCCTGCTGATCGCCGGAGGATTGCTCACTGGAAGACTTTTGACCTTGGCCAGACGAATTTCCCTGCGATCCGGATTGCGAACCCTGTTGTTCCGACTTGCCGCCGCCACCCGACTGCGACTGGCCTTGTTGCTGGCCACTCTGCGATTTCTGGCTCCCCTGTTGTTGGCCATCCTTCTTTTGGCCGCTCTTGTCGCCGTCTTGTTTTTCACCTTGCTTTTGATCGCTGGATTTTTCACCAGACGACGAGCCGCCCTGATCTTTACTGTCGGGCTGCTGACTCCCCTGCTGGTTGTCTTTGGGTTGATTCTGGGAATCCTGCTTTTCAGGTTTCTGAGAGCCCTTTTGCTTCGAGTTCTGTTGGTTATCCTGTTTGTCGGCGCTAGCCACCTGCGATTCATCGCCCGACTTGCCGCCGCTGGAATCACCCGACTGCTGCTGATCCTCCGGCTTCTTCCCTTGCTGTTCCAAATGCTTGACGATCCGCTGCACCGCCTCGCCGTCATCAATCGGATCGCTCCCCGCCGAAGCCGAGTCGCTAGCCCCGCCACTCCCCTCGTCCTTACTCTTCAAGGCCCCGTCCTTCTGCTGCTCAGAACCCTCCGAACCCTGCGACTCGGAACCGCTCCCGGCTTCGTTTCCCTCTCCCTTCTCACCTTTCCCGCTCTTCTCACCCTTCTCACTTTTCGCACCCTTCTCACCCTTCTCACCCTTGCGCGACGCACCACTATTGTCCGCCCGCTGCGATTGCTCATCGCCGCCGGAGGGATTCTTGTTCGACGGATCCTGGCTGCTCTGTTTTTCTCCGGCTTTGCCCTGCTCTCCCTTTGCCCCCTTGCCTGCCGCGACCGGATCTCCCTGCTGATTGGGAGTCCCCTCGCGTTGCATATCCTCCTGTTGATTCGGTTCCCGCTTCTGCATCGGCGGAGTTTCGGGCGCCACGATCGCGATCCGATATTCGGGCGTCAGTTGCCGGTTCGGCTGCGGGCGCTTGTTGTCGATGGCCGACACGCGGAAGAGCACTTCGTCCCCGGCCTTCAATCCATGCCGCGCGGGTACGAATCGATAGGCCGTGCGCACCGGCTGATCAAGCCGGATCTTGCGATCCTTCACCAGCGACTCATCCAGCAGGCGTTCTCCTTTGCGCGTGGCCAGCAGCCGCACATCGGCGAGAGCGAAATCGGCATCGCGGGCCCGCACTTCGATGCTCAGCTCCTTGTCCGCCGGAAGCTGTATATCCCGCTCCTTGGGCTCGAAGACATCCACTTGCGGCGGCAGGTCGGGAGTCACTTCGATCCGATACGACGCCGGTTCACGATTATGGTTTCCCTTGGCATTCGTTACGTCGAGCTTGTAACTGGTGTATTGCGGATCGCGGCCTCCTTGGACGTTGACGAGTTTCAGCGGCAGTTCCACCCTGGCTGCCAACTCTCCTCGCGACTGCATGGGTAGCGTCGTGTCCCGGATGCCGCTGAGCTGAAGTGAAGCGGTGCCGATCGGCTGGCTGGACTTGGCCCGGATGACCACCTGCGTCCCTTCCAGTCCCTTGATGTCTCCGAGCCGCTCGACCGTCAGTGGCGGCATACCCGTGTAAGCGGGATAGCGATATTCGATGCTCTCGATCTGAATCGTGGGGGCCGGCACCACGTGCAGCCTGAACTCGGCCGACTTCGTATCCCCCGCCA
The DNA here is from genome assembly GCA_021413705.1 of Planctomycetota bacterium. Classification (GTDB taxonomy): domain Bacteria; phylum Planctomycetota; class Planctomycetia; order Pirellulales; family UBA7805; genus JAIOPX01. The sequence continues at coordinate 9,143 of JAIOPX010000144.1, forward strand.
CAATCTGATAGTCGAGATCGCGCTGCATCCCGGCCGTGTCCGGCGGCAACTGGCAACTGTGGGTCGTCTGTCCCTCGCGGCGGAACATGACCACGCTCTGGTTGTCTGTCTGGCCGTCCACCGATGCATAGCGCAGCGTCACCGGCTCGTCTTCGCGCAGCCCGCGGATCTCGGCGGTCACGGTCACCGGCTCCCCGCGATAGACGTCTTCGCTGCCTGGGCGCACCTTTTCAATCCGCACTCGGGTGACCGCCGAAATATCGGCCCAGGGAATCAAGATCCGGGCCGCGGAGATAAACGGACTCTTAGGTGAGAACACCACATACAACGCGCAGAACAACAGCACGCCGACGAGCACGTAGGCGGTGCGGAGCAGTTTGCGGCGATCGACGGCCGCCTCGGCCGGCAGATGTTCGATGCCCGTGGCGGCCTGCCGTTCCAACCCGCGCATGACTCCGTCAGATATCTGCCGGTCTTGCGAGCGGAGCATCAGCAAGTTGACGAGGCTATTCATCAGCGACGGCTGGGCACGCTCCAGCCTGTCGGCGGCGTAGACCGGATTGATGCGACGCAACAGATGAGGCACCAGCGTCCGCCAGGAATACACACCCACCAACACCAGCATCGTCACACAAGCCAACAACCGCCCGCCCCGCCCCAGTCCACCGGGCCAGATCCAATGATCGATCAGGGCCATCGCCATCAAGTAGCCGAGCACGAACACGACGATCGTGATTACCGCCCCAGCGATATCACAACTGCGCAGATACGCTTGGGTCCGCCGGACATGGTCCTCGACCAGGTCGGCATACGGGTGCGAAGCGGCTTCCGGAGAAGCGGCGGCATTGGACGGTACTGTTCCGGTGGCCATAAGGAATCCCAGACGAGCATTTCCAGGCGAGCGGGGGGCGTAAGCCCCCTGTTCTGCTTACGCCCCCTCTCACCAACGGTGCCCTTCCATTATAGACGTTTCCCAGGCCGACAGGATTCCCTGCCGCCAACGGAAAACCGTCAAAATTGGCAAATCCCGGTTCGTTCAAGGCAAGAAAGAGCCGTCTTAGCCCCCGGACTCGGTCCCGCAATGGGGGGCGAGTCCCCGGGGCGGGCGAGTCATCGACCTGGGAGCCGTGTTGCAGGATCTCAAGCCCGTGCGACGCGGTACATACTGATGAACCCAGACAAGACCAGCCCGAATATTGCCAGCGACAGCGTACCCGGCTCCGGGACGCTCAGGGCTTGTTCCAAGACTTCGATATACGCAATCTCGGCTTGGGCCCGGGCACTGGTCGTATTGTCGCCGACGAAAATGAAGTTGGTCTCGCTGTAGACAGGGTTGGAAATGCCAGTTCAAGTCCAACGGAATCGTTGCTCAGCACGATCAGGCTCAAGCCGGCCCGGTGGGTACTGCCGCTGTGGTCTTCGGAAACTACCCTGGCTCGGATGCGGACAGTGTAGCCATCGCCCCCGCGATCCAGCGTGCCAAGCAGCGGGTGCTTCAGCGTGCCGAAGAAGGGGATCTCGCTGAAATATCCGGCCCGATCCTGGATATCAGGTGTCGTGTCGAGCGTGGTCACGCCACCCGTCTCGCCGTGCGTGGCTTGGACGGTATCGAACAACGGTGTCGGATCATCGGCAATGTAGTTCCAGCCTTGCACGGCAGGCGCACCGGAGAGCGAGCCGTCATAGAGGACAGCGGCGCTGGCTAGCGAAGCGGTTAGAGACAAAGCGAGCGCGAGGGATAGGCTGCACAGTTTGCAGCCCATCTCTAAATAGCTGATCGGCATTGGGGAAATTCACCTTGAAGTAGCTTTCGTCGCCGGCTGACGCTCTGATCCTAAGCGTAACTCAAGTGCGAGTCAAATTGCCAGACAAACCGTGAGCCGCGGCAAGGCTTAGTTCAGGGGCGGATGCGAAACGGTGGAGGGCGATCTATTACTGAGACTTCTCACTTCCGCGATCTTGATCCGAAGGTGGCGACTTAAATCGCTTTCTCGTCTCGACAAGATGCTCCATCAACACATGGGAGATCACGTTGATGCCAATACCGCAGAACATGACCGGCAGGAGAAACAGCGCGATCGAAACCTCCGAATTGAAAAACACGTCGTCGGCGATGGAAGGGGTGAGTCTGGCTTGTGCTTTGAGGCTCTGGAGGAGAAAGACGACGATCGCTGCGATAGCGACCAGCGAAAAACCCAATAGCAGAATCACGAATGTGGACATCGCCCGCTTGCGCAGCGCCAGCCAATAGATCGCGGCCGACGGAACCCCGGCAAAGAGAACCAACAGCCAAAAGTACACATGCGTGAAAACGGTATTACTCATCATAGTCCTGCGAATTGAGCGAACAACTTTTCTCACTGCGATTCAACCGCTGGGGCGATCTGAACTATCGGCTCTGCCCGGGCCAAACTCGCAACCTAAGATGGAAACATCGTCAACGGGCGAGCCGGGTTGGCACCACGTGATCACGGACTCGAAAAGATTGTTCACACTTTCTGTGATGGGAAGCGACGACTGCGCGCGGAGCATATTCAGAAGACGATCATCGCCGTACTGCGATTGATCCATTCCCTGGAATGCTTCGGTAACACCGTCCGAGTAAATAAACAGGCGGTCTCCCGGTCGCAGTATCACGCGGTCCGCCTCGAACTCCACATCGTCGATCCAGCCGACGGAAAAATTGGTGTTGGGCAAAAAGCTGGCGTCGGCACCGCTCATATGCACCATCGGCGGATGACCGGCCGACACGTACTGGAGTTCGCCTGTTTGCAGATCCAACACTCCATAAGCCATCGTGAAGTATAGCTCTCCTTGCATCGACATTTGAAACCGGCGATTGAGTTCGTCCACCACAACTGCCGGCGGCGTGACCACGGGTCGTCCGGTGAACGGGTCGTTTCGCACCAGCAACGAAGTCGCCGATGCATTGGGCGTCAGCAATCGCCCCACCGCGACGGCCAAGAGCGACGACGGAGTGCCATGGCCACTAACATCGACCACAAACATGGCAAGGTGGCGATCGTCGAGCATGAAATAGTTCAAAAAGTCCCCCGCCAGCTCATCGCAGGGAGTGTATTTCCAAGCCGTGCGGACGCTGGGCGTTTCCAAATTGCCTTCGGGCAGCAACGACCGCTGCACCCGGGCGGCCGCGTGCAGATCGCGCGTCATCCGATCATTCGTGTGCGTAAGCCGGGCGTTGAGTGATTCGAGTTGCGTATTGGTTTGTGCGAGCTTTTCCTTGGCCAGTGTCAATTGCTCGTTGGACCGATGGAGATCGCGGTTCTTTTCGACGGCGTTCTCGAAAGTGGAGACGAGCAGGTTCAGTGCCTGCTGGCGCCCCGACTTTACCTGGTAGCGACGCCCACCCAGGGTGACGCTCAGTTCCAACAGGTCGTCTTCGGCAAACGTGAGCGGCGTTTGCAAGAGCGACTCGACGCGGGCCACAAGAAACTTCGGATCGTAGGGCTTGGTGACGTAATTGTCGGCCCCGGCATCCAACCCGCGAATGATGTCTTCCGCATCCGCCAAAGTGGAGAGCAGGACCACCGGCACGTCGCGAAGCTGAGGCGATTGTTTGAGCGACCGGCACAATTCGTAGCCAGTCATGCGCGGCATCTCGATGTCTGAAATCACAACGTCCGGCTTGGCTTCGCGCGCTAGCTGCAAAGCGGCTTCGCCGTCCAGGGCCACCCGCACCGCAAAACCCGCGCGCACCAGAACCTGTTCGAGAAACTTAGCCTGGATCCGGCTATCTTCGGCGATCAGAGCATTGCGAACTGCAGCAGCCATAGCAACGGTGTTCCAAGAGGTAGTTTATGAGTTCGGAGCAGTGCGCCGACCGCTGACGTGCCGTGTCAATCCTTCCGCGATTCGGTGCAATGGCAGAGTCTCGTCCGACAGTCGTTCGTCCACGACAGCCTTGGGCATGCCGAACACCGCGCAACCATCGGCATCTTGGGTAATCACCCGGCCACCGCGCTGCTTGATGGCGCGGCAACCTTCAGTCCCATCGCGCCCCATCCCTGTCATCACCACGCCGATCAGTTTGGAGCCATAAATGTCGGCCGCGGAACGAAACAAGTAATCGACGGCCGGACGGCAACTGTTTTCCGGCGGATCCAAAGTAACGCCGATGACGATCCGCCCTCCGCGGCGTTCCACTTTCATGTGCCGGCCGCCCGGTGCGATATAAGCAAAGCCGGCTGCCACTTCCATGCCTTCGGCACCTTCGACGACTTCAATCTCGGAGCGCTCATTCAGCCGGTTGGCCAAGGATTGCGTGTATTGCGGCGGCATGTGCTGCACGATCAGAATCGGCGCCGGAAAATCACCCGGCAGTGCAGGCAATACTTCGCTCAGGGCGACGGGGCCTCCTGTCGAAGTGCCGATGACGACCGCATCGGAAGACGGCGCGCCGGCGCCGGACGGAGCTGCACTCATGATAGCGTGAGGCGACCGCATCGTCGGCGGGACGGCCGCTCTATCTCCTCGACGGTCAGCGGGAGTGAGCCGAAAAGCGGCGATCTTCTCCGCCAACTCGGAGAGTAGCAGCTTCCGATTGGCGGCGGCGTCTGCGCTGTTTGGTTTATGAATAAAGTCAAACGCGCCCTCCAAGAGTGCGTCCGTCGTGATCTGAGCGCCGTTGGCGGTCAGGCTACTCAGCATGATAGCCCGAGCGCGACTGCGTTTCGTTTTCAGGATGCGCAACACCTCGATGCCATTGACCAATGGCATTTGCACATCGAGGGTGAGTAGATCGGGATCCAACTCGTCGATCAGTGTGATCGCTTCCTGGCCGCTCTTGGCCATGCCGACGACCTCTACGCCGGGAATCTCGCGCAGGGTGTTGCGCACGAGCTGGCGGTAGAGCGCCGAGTCGTCGATCACCAGCAGACGTAACGGCCGACCGCTCATACCTGCGGATCTCCGGGACTCGCCGCCGGATCGCGCCCCATCTTCTCGAAGAACTTCAGCAGACCCGCCGGGTCAAACGGTTTGACGATGAAGTCGATCGCTCCCAGCCGCACGCACTCCGCTAACTTTTCTCGCTGATCCACCGCACTGACCATCACCACGCGCGCCGTGGCGTCCTGGGCGCGCACGGCACGCAGCGCGGCTACGCCGTCCATCTTAGGCATGACAATGTCCATGGTGGTCAGGTCGGGTCGCAGATCGTGGTGCTTTTGCACGGCCTCGGCTCCGTCGGCCGCTTCACCCGCAACCTCCCAGCCGGCTTTATGGGCGATTTCCTTGATCCGCTTGCGCATGATCAAGGCGTCATCCACAATCAATAATCGCTTGCTCATCGATCCACCTCACAAGTTCGCGGATGCTACGCCCACCACGTCAATGGTTACGGCCCCTGTGGTCACGTCCAGCGCCATGCGGCGCCCTTGCGTGCCACCCAGGTGCCGGCCAAGGATCAAGATTCTTCGTTCGCCAAGCAGCTTTTCGACGGCGCTGACGTTCTGCTCGCCGATCGTGGCGGCAGCGCCACTTACGGCGAACATGTTGGCCCCACCCGCAATCTTCGCGGTCAGCTTCAGCGGTTGATCGACGAACAGGCCTTCGAGCCGGCGAATCATTTCCGGAATCGCGGTGTCCGCGAACTTGCCGAGGTGCTCTTGGTGGCCGCGCGAGTCTGGCAGCACGACGTGCGCCATGGCGGCGGCCCTCAGACGGCGATCATACAAAACGACCCCCAAACACGAACCCAACAGCGTACGCAGCAGGCCGTTATCACGCGCGATGGCGATCTCGCCGATCTTCACGGTAGTGATCATTGCGGTGGCTTCTATCGCCGGCGTGGCGACGCAGTGCGCGCTGCTTGGGAGTGGGCTCACGTCAGCATCCTTCCCAGGATGGGTAGGCTGTCCGCGTCTGGAACAAATAACAAGTTCCAATTGGCCGGCGCGCCGTCCAAATGAAACCGAGTGTCGGTTAAAAAGATGGTGTCCGACGACATAACCTGGTTCAAGTAGGCGGATTGCAGGACGGCGGAGGCGTAGTCCCGCGTGAATTGTGGCGGCGAAGGCATTAACTCGGGCGGCCCTCCCAAACGTGTCAGCAGCCGCGACAGCGAATTGAGATACGCGCAACCGACAATGTTGGTCGTTTCCAGCACCGCGGAGCGCTCCGTTTCGCCCCAAGTTGAACATGATCCGGGGGGCAGTTCCAACAAGAGATCGCTCAATGCCCAACCGCTCGCATCATCGCATGTCAGGAGCAAGCCGCCTCTTAACCGGCCATCAACCGCCATGATGCACGCGGCGATCGGCTCCTCGGAGGCGCCGAGTATTGCCACGGCATCGGACATGTCGAGTTGCTGCACACGTTGAACCACGATTTCCGCAGGGCGTCCCACCCAGCGCGACCAGGAAAGGGAAGCTTCTTGCGCACCCTCGCGAAACACGGCCGTCAGGGCGTCAAGTTGTCGTTCCGTCAGCATAGATGAACCCAAACTATCCTGGAAATTGTGACTGGCCACAACCTATCCGACGATCATCCGTTCCAGATGTTTGCTCGGGCGCTGCCGTTCCAAAGTCAATTCGATGGCCGCTCCTACATCCATCAGCAGGCTGACCGATCCGTCTCCCAAAATACTAGCGCCCGAGAGTCCGCGAATGTCCATGAAATTGTCGGTCAACGATTTGATGACAATGTCCTGGCCGCCGACCAATTCATCCACCCGCAAGCCTATCGTTCGGTTAGCGGCGTCCAGGATGACCACATTGATGCTCCGTTGAGTTCCTTCGCCGATGGTTGCATTGCCCCCCTCACTGCCACCCTGGCCGTGCCCATCACCATGACCGTAGTCCACGTCGTGCCAGTCAAAGATGTCATCCACGTCCACCAGCGGAATGAACTCGCCGCGGATGTCGAACGTGCGGCGACCCTGGATCGACGCGACCTGATCCAGCGGCACGCTGACGATCTCACGGACATTTTCAATGGGTACGGCAAAAATGCCATGCCGAACTCGAAATAGCAGACTGCGGATGATCGCCAATGTCAACGGCAAGCGAATCGTGAAGGTTGTCCCGCTGCCCGGAACGTGGTCGATGGTGGTGGTGCCGTTGAGCTCCCGAATGCGCGTCTTCACGATATCCATGCCAACGCCCCGGCCTGAGATGTCCGAGACAGCGTCCGCTGTACTAAAGCCGGGATGCCAGATAAAATCGACAACCTCTTGCGATGACAACAACGCGGCGGCCTGCGCCGTTACCAAGCCCCGCGCAATCGCTCGCCCCCGAACCTTTTCCACGTCGATTCCACCACCGTCGTCGGAGACTTTGACGAACACGCTATTTCCGCTGTGCGATGCCTCGAGTCTCAGGACGCCCGTCTCCGATTTTCCGGCGCGCTTACGCACTTCGGACGGCTCGATGCCATGGTCGATGGCGTTGCGCACCAAGTGTACCAGCGGATCGCCGAGTTCATCGATCATCCGCTTGTCGAGCTCCGTCTTCTCACCATGGATTTCCAGGAGAACTTTCTTTCCGAGTTCTTGCGAAATGTCCCGCACCACCCGTTTGAAACGATTGAAGAGAGGCGCCACCGGCACCATGCGCGTGTCCAATACGCCCCGTTGCAAACCTGTCGAGACGCGCGCCAACTGATCGATGGCCTCGATGATCTGGCCAAAGTGCCGACGACTCTCTTCCCAGAGCCGCGACTGTTCTTCCAGCAACTCAATTTCCTCTTCAATGTCGTGAATATGCGTGGCCATCTGGGTTGTAGTGTTGGCTTCGCTCCCCAGGTGCGATTGGCCAAGGCTGTGGAGTACATGACGCATGGTCTCTCCGAAGGCGCGCGCCCGGCCGGAAATGCTGGCTTTCTTGAAGGCGGGGCTCATTCTTCGCGCCAATTGCGTGAAGCGAGCCTTGTTGATGACCAACTCACCAGTGAGGTTCATCAAGTTGTCCAGTCGGTCGATATCGACTCGCACCGTTTCGACCAACCGGGGTTTGGCGGCGGACGGCGCAGGGTCGCCCGAGTGTTCGACGGACAAACCTTGCGCAGCTTCATCGCCGTTGACGATTGAGGGCTGAATGCCTGGGTTTGGAATCTGCTCAGGCAACGGGTCGGCCGCAAGGCTTGCATCAGACAGTGGCGCCAGCTTGCCGGATTCCACCACACCCACGTGTTCAACGCCCCCGATATCGGCCGCATGATGCAATTCGGTAACGTCCCGATCACTCGCGACGATCAACTGCAATCTGCGCGTTTCGGTGGTGCGAACCAACTCTCCCGCTGGCGGGTCGGAGGCGCGGATCTCGCCAATTTCGCAGAGCCGATTCCACACGAGTTCGGCTTTTAAGTCCACCAACTGCAAATCGCGCTCAAAGCTCACGGTAATCCGATAGTCGCGGTGGACGGTCGATGTTACCGGCAGCCGAGGTGATACCGTCGGGGGCGCGGCAGGCGCTGGGATAGCAGGCGCTGGGCCAGCAGCGGGAAGCGGCGCTTCGGCAGGATCAGTCGCCGTGTTTAAGCGGCCCAATTCTTCCAGCAACTCCGGAGCGCCCGCCAATGGCTTGCCGCCGCGCAGAAGCTCATGGCAACTGCGGAGGAAGTCGATGCACCGCAAGATCAGCCCCATGGTTTCCACGTCGAGCGTCCGAATCCCCGATCGGAGCCGTTCAAAATGATTCTCCAAATGATGCGTTAGCGCCGTGATGCTCTCGAAACCCATCATGGCCGAGGAGCCCTTCACCGAATGAATGAGCCGGAACGCCTCATTGAGATGCTCTCCGCTGGTGGGCTCCTGCTCCAGCACGAGCAGGGTTTCGACCAGTGAGTCCAGTTGCTCCGACGTTTCGTCGAGATACAACTGCATGTAGCTCGCCATCTCGTCGGCAGGGATGCCTGACATAAAGTCTGATTCATCGACCATCACGGGAATCCTAAAGTGCGGCGGCTCAAAGCGGCTTTTGATACAGGAATGTTTTCTTTTTGACCAAAGGGGCGAGCATATCGTAGATTCCTTCCGACGGTCCCACCACCAGGTAGCCGCCGCGGACCAAAGACTGAATCAACAGCTCCACGACGCGCTGCTTCGACTCGCGGTCGAAATAAATCAGCACGTTGCGAATAAAAATACAATCGAAGGGCTGAGCCCGCAGCGGCGTCATGAGATTATGGTGGCGAAACTCGATCAGTTCCTTGAGGTGCGGACGGATCGCATAGGTCTCGCCATCCGCGGAAGTCCGAAAGCAGCGTGCGCGGCGCTGCGGATCAACATCTTCGACCGCCCGCTGCTTGTAGATTCCTTCGCGCGCCTCGCGCAGTGCATCGGCGCTGATGTCCGTGCCCAGGATGCTCACTTGCCGTCCCGCCAGCCGGAGAGTGTTTTCATGCGCGCACATGGCCAGCGAATAGGGTTCTTGTCCCGTGCTGCAAGCTGCCGACCAGACTCGAATCGGCGGCCTGACACTCAATTTGGCGGTGCGCGAGACACATTCGGGGAGAAACTCTTCCTGGAACCAGGCAAAATGCTGGGGAGTGCGAAAAAACGAAGTCTCATTCGTCGTCACCGCGTCCAGAAAACTGGCGATCTCGGTCTCGCGGCCGGGAGTCGTCAACCACCGGTAGTAGGCGTCGAAGTCGCTCAGCCCATTCGCCTTCAGCCGTCGTCGAATGCGATTGGTGACCAGTGTAATCTTCGAAACCTCGACCCGGATGCCGCTGTGTCGATAGATAAAGTCGCGAAACAGATCGAACTGCTCTCGGGTTAGCTTGTCGGGCTCGATCACACCATTCCTCAACACATTACACCGTTCGCTCGATTCCGTAATGGCCCGTTCTTAAGCCTTAAATTTCGCAACCAGGTCTCGTAAAGTTTGGGCTTGGGCGCCTAACTGTTCAGCGCTGGCGGCCATCTCCTCCGCGGCGGCCGCAGTGGACTCGGTGGTTTGCGACACGGAACGAATCGCCGTCTGCACCTGCGACGCGCTGGCGGATTGCGTTTCTGTTGAGGCGGCGATGCGGGCGATGCCGGCAGCCGTCTTGTCTACTTCGGCGACGATCGACGTGAGCGATTGCCCGACTTTTTCCGAAAGCGCGGCCCCTTCCCCCACTCTTCGTGACGACTCTTTGATCAGTTGCGTGATTTCCTTGGCTGCCTCACTCGATCGCTCCGCCAATTTGCGGACTTCATCCGCCACGACGGCAAAGCCGAGCCCATGTTCTCCAGCCCGGGCCGCTTCGATCGCCGCGTTGAGCGCTAGCAGGTTCGTCTGGCTGGCAATCTCGCTGATCACCTGGATGATGTCGTTGATCTGCTCGCTCGATTTCTGGATCAACTTCATGGCGTTGACCGCCTCGGAAGTCGCGTCGCCCCCACCCTTGGCCAGGAGCGACGTTTTTTCCGCCTGCGTTTTCGCTTCCACCGAGTTCTTGAAGATTTCGTCGATCGAGGAACTGAGCTGTTCCACGGAGGCCGTCATCTCTTCGACGGACGCTGCCTGGGATTGCGATCCATCACTCAGATTGGCGCTACTTTCCGCAATCGTGCGCGCGCCTTCGTTTTGTTGTTGCGAAGCTTCGATGACTTGGCCGATCACATTGCGCAGGTCGTTGAGCATCTTGCGTAAGTCCGACGCCAGCCGCCCCAGATCGTCGTCTCCCGAGACAGGAACGTCTTGGGTGAGGTCTCCCTCGGCGGCTGCCCGCATGACCTGCATCAGCGCGTTGACCTTTTCTTCAAGATCCTTTTTGGCCGCGGCTTGCTCGGCAACCAGACGTTGCTCGCGCTCCTCGGCGCGAACCTGTTCCGTAATGATGTCCCAAGTGACCATCGGGCCGATATATTCGCCAGACTCGTCTCGGATGGCCGAGACGTTCAAGTCCAGAAGTTCTTCGCCTAACTTGATGGTTGCCCGGTGGGGTAGGTTGCGCGGATCGCTGAGCAAACGCCGTTGATGTTCCGGGTTCTTGTGAAAAATGTCGATCGACCTGCCCATAATCTCTTCCACGCGGCAGGGGAGCAAGTGTTCCAATTGCCGCAGGGCCCGCACGGAAGCCGGGTTCATGTAGACGATCTTAAAATCGCGATCCGCTATCAGAATTCGCACGGTGGCGTTTTCCACCATCTGCTTCAACCGCATCTGTTCGCGTTGAGCGAGAACCTGCACGGTCACCACGGCAGTCACGTCGGCGGCCAGCTTGATGACTTTGACCGGTTTGCCGTCGGCGAGGATCGGATTGTAAGTGGCCTGGAGCCACACTTCGCGGCCTCCCTTGCCCAGCCGCTTGAATTGACCGGCGTGGAACTCTCCGCGCCTGAGCTTGGACCAAAAGTCCTGGTACTCGGCGCTGGCCCGCATCGCCTCATCCACGAAGAGACTGTGATGCTTGCCAAGAATCTCGTCCGGTGCATAACCCATGGTGCGCAGGAAGTTGTCGTTGGCCGATTGGATCGTCCCATCCATTCCGAACTCAATCATCGCTTGTGATTTGTCGAGCGCGTCCACGATGCTTGCCTTCGCAGTCTGGTGCGTGGAGGCCGATCCGCTGCTTTTGAGAGCGGCTGTGGCCGTGGGGGTGTTACTTCGAGTGCGGGAACGCGCCATGCCGGAACTCCCTATGCCAATCTAAGGTGAAAAACAAAGGTGATGAACTCAAATGCCAACAAACCGGCGGTTGCGCCGCCAATCGAATCTACTGTGTTTCAGTTGTTCTAGCTCAAGCTTGGCGCGCCAATTCCTGCACCGCGGCCGCGTTGATGTGATCCAGTTTGCCAGGTTCCAACAGCTCATTGATGTCCAGGACGATCATCAGCCGGCCATCGATTCGCGCAAAGCCGGCGACATAGTGCGCCCCATTGGCGGTAATGGTTTCCGGCGCCGGCCGGATGCTCTCGTCCGCGATTCTCATGACCTGCGAAACCTTATCGACGGTGCAGCCCATGTTCCGCGCGCCCACATTGACCACGATCGTGCGAGTTTCCGCGTCGGCGGGTTTTGGTTCGAGGCCGAACAGACTGCGGAGATTGATGATCGGAATGATCGATCCGCGCAGGTTGGCCACCCCTTCGACGTACTTCGGCACTTGCGGAGTTTTAGTCACCTGCTTCTGAATGACCACTTCCTGGATTTGCTCAATGCGAAACAAATACTCTTGATCCGCAAGCTGAAAACCCACGAATTGAGAAGTGTTGCTCTTGCCCACCGTGCTCGGCTGAGTCGGCGGTTTTTCCGATGCGACCATGGGGTCTTCTGAACTGGGTGCGATGGGAATCTGGATGGGAACCTGGGAAAGATGGGATCACCCCATGATAGTTGGGGGTTTGTCCGAAGAGAAGAATAGATAACCGCGATTTATGGCCATTTTTGGCCTCAAGGCTAGCTGCGCGACCAAAAATAATCATCCATGACATGATCGCCATGCACCGCCGGATCGTCCCCGACAACGTGTGGCGCACCTTTGATCGAGTCCGCGGCGCGCATCATTTCGTCGATCCGCGAGGTAACGCCCGCGGTCCGCTCCAAGGCCAATAAGGTTCTGCCGGAAGATGCTTGGGTAGCAGGTGCCGCGCCAAATCCGCATTCCAGCCTGATTAGCACTCTCGCAAGAACCTCCCACCTCAAGTCACGCGCCAGGTCAGGCGAGACCTACTTGCCGGAAAGGCCAGGGCTGTGTTACGGTTGGCTAGCGAAAATCCCCCCCAAACACCGTCCCGCCCAGCCGAGGCTGGGCATCCATCCGCTGACTGCGTTGCCTGGCGGGCCGCGTCGCCCAACTTGAGGAGAGAGAGTCACTATGGCCCATGAAGTAACGCTGATCACCGGCGACGGCACCGGCCCCGAACTGGCCACTGCCGCGCAAAAATGCATTGACGCCACCGGAGTGAAAATCAATTGGGACATCCAGGAAGCGGGAGTGGACGTGATGGCCCGCCTGGGCACGCCCCTGCCGGACTCGACCATGGCCAGCGTGCGGCGCACCAAGTGCGCGCTGAAGGCCCCGATCACCACCCCGGTCGGCACAGGATTTCGCAGCATCAATGTCTACTTAAGGCAGGAGTTGGGTCTCTTTGCCTGCATCCGCCCCTGCAAGATTTATCCTGGCGTGCGAACATTCTTCCGCGACGAGCCGATCAACCTGGTCGTCGTCCGCGAGAATACAGAAGACCTGTACGCCGGCGTCGAGTTCGAGGCGGGCAAGCCAGAGACGGCCAAGCTGGTCGATTTCATCAACAGCCTGCCGGCCGATCGGAAGATCAAGACCGGTGCTGACGAAACGGGCGTGTCCATCAAGCCGATCAGCATCTCTGGGACGGAGCGGATTGTCCGCTGTGCATTCGACTATGCCAGGGCAAATGGACGCAAAAAGGTGACCGCCGTCCACAAAGCGAATATCATGAAGTATAGCGACGGGCTGTATTTGGCCACGGCGGCCAAAGTGGCCAAGGAGTATCCGGACATCGCGTTTGAAGACCGGATCGTAGACAACATGTGCATGCAGCTTGTCCAGTGGCCCGATATGTACGACGTGTTGGTCCTGCCGAATCTGTATGGAGATATCATCAGCGATCTGTGCGCCGGCTTGATCGGCGGACTGGGCGTGGCCCCTGGGGCGAACCTCGGCCCGGACGGCGCCGTGTTCGAGGCCACCCACGGCAGCGCGCCGAAATACAAGGGACTCAACAAGGTCAATCCAACTGCTGTGATCCTCTCGGGGATGTTGATGCTGCGGCATCTGAAGGAAACGGAAGCGGCCGATCGGTTGGAAAAGGCCGTGGCGGCCGTGATCGCCGAGGGAAAAGACGTGACTTACGACCTGAAGCCTGACCGCAACGACAAATCCGCCGTGGGTACACGGGAAATGGCGGAGGCGATTTGCAGGAAATTACAGGAATGAAAAACGCCGGAGTCCGAATATCGACGAATCGCTCAGTCTGTGTTTTGAGCATTCGTCATTCGGGATTCGACATTCATTCGTCGTTCGTGATTCGTCATTCGCCCTGCTTGCTGCTTTGCTTACTGGCAGCAATGTCCGCCAGCACGTTGCCTGCCGCTGAGCCGGCGGTAGCAGCCGCCCCGCGCCATGCGTCCCCCCAAGCAGCATTCGACGCATTCCGCTCCGCCGCCGAAAAGAAGGACTGGCCGACGGCGCTGCGGAGCTGCGCCACGCGGCTGCAAAATCACTTGCTCGTGAGCAACGTGCGGCTCGGCTACCGCATTGCCGAATCGGTACCCGAGCACAAAGAAGGCTTTGAAATGCTGCTCCGCCGCCATGCTCCGCAGCTTGACCAGTGGAAGCAGGAATTACGCACGAAAGCCAATGCTGAGAAACGCGATCCCCTGGTGGCCGATCTGGCGAATAAGATTCGCGACGGCGTGGCCGACAAGCCGGCCCTGCTGGCCGATCTGTTCGCCTGGATCACCAAGTTGGGAATCGATCATGGTCTGGCGGCGGACGCGGTGGTTGCCTCCGAACTGCGCAACCTCACGATCAACGGCCAGCAGGCGAAGGGGATCGCCGTCACGGGAGACGAACAAGGTATCGTCGAATTCCCCGTACAGTTCATTCAAGAGCCAGACGGCTGGCGGCTCATGCTGCCGGAACTGTAAAGTAGCAGGCGTAAAGTAGCAGGCACACTCCGTGTGCCGTGGCAGGAAAAGATTTTCGCGCCAAATAAGCTGTTTCGCACTCCGGTTACGGCACACGGAGTGTGCCTACTACTATGATCAACCCTCAAACATTCCGCGCCATCGTCAGCGGCCAACGCCGCGGTCCCTGGGCAACCATGGCGCGTGGCGCGCTGCGCGTGGCGGAGTTCCCCTACACCTGGGCGATGCGCCGTCGCAATCGAGGCTACGACTCGGGGCGGCGGGCGAGTTTTGCCACCGAGGTTCCCGTGGTGAGCGTCGGCAATCTCACACTTGGAGGCACCGGCAAAACACCGCTGGTGGAATGGATCGCACGCTACTTTCGCCAGCAGCAGATTCGCGTGGCGATTGTCAGCCGAGGCTATGGAGCAACCGACGGGGCCAGCAACGATGAATCGCTGGAACTGCAGGAGCGGCTGCCCGACGTGCCATTGGTGCAAAACCCCGACCGCGTGGCCGGCGCCGCAACGGCGGTCGAGGAGCTGGATTGCCAGTTGATCGTGCTGGACGACGGCTTTCAACACCGCCGACTCCGCCGGGATCTGGATATCGTGCTGTTGGATGCCTTGGAGCCTTTTGGCTTCGATCATGTTTTTCCGCGCGGTACTTTGCGGGAACCGATCTCTGGGCTCGCCAGGGCGAATGTCATCGTGCTATCGCGAGCCGACATGATCGACGCATCGCAGCGGGCCGCCATCCGCAGCCGAGTGCAATCGCTGGCCCCCTCCGCCGTCTGGGCCGAAGCGATCCACGCTCCCCGACAGTTGCGCGGCCAGAGCAGCACGGCACCACTAGCTTCGCTGGCCAGTCAGAAGGTTGCCGCCTTCTGCGGCATCGGCAACCCGGCCGGATTCCGGCACACGCTGGCGAGCTGTCATCTGGAAGTCGCCACCTGGCGTGAGTTCCCCGATCATCATGCCTACCGCCGGGAGGATGTCGAGGAACTCGCCCGCTGGGCCGATGCCTCGGGTGCGGCCGAGGTTGTCTGCACGCACAAGGATCTGGTCAAACTGCAAGTGGACCGATTGGGGCAGCGGCCGTTGTGGGCACTAGAGATTGGTCTGAGCCTGACCGAAGGGGAAGCCGACCTGGCGGCAGCACTTCAACCGTTGGCTGAACGGGTCAGGTGCGAGCGAGATGCGCCCTGAGTGCTAGCACTCCTTACTTCCTTTGCGAATCTTTGCGACTTCGTGCCTTTGCGTCGAAAACTTCCCCCCTTCGCACCTTACTCCCTTCTCACTCTTCGCACCAATTGCCCTGAATCGGCTTGGACTTAGTCGGCCTTGGGTCGATATAATCGCCTCCCCGAACTGAAAGCCTCGGCCGCCTTGGTTGGAGTACAGCCTTCAGGCTGCTTATCGAAAAGCAGGCTAAAGCCTGGACTCCAACGAAGGCCACACGTCAAGGAAGACGAACCATGCAGCCGACTGATTTGATATCCGTATTGGACACGCTCGGGCACCCCCGCGCCCTGGTGCTAGGTGACTTGATTCTCGATCGCTACACCTGGGGCAATGCCGAGCGGATCAGCCAGGAAGCACCCGTGCTGCTGTTGCGGGCGGACCGCCGCGAGAACCGCCTGGGCGGGGCGGCCAACGTCTGCCAGATGCTCCGTGGGTTGGAAGCTGAGGTCACTTGCGCCGGTGTCGTGGGAACTGACGATGCCGCTCGAACTGTGCGCGATATGCTGGCCGAAGTCGGCGTCCGTTGCGACATGCTGCTGACCGATGCTCCGCGCCCCACGACGGTCAAAGAACGGTTCATCGGCCGGGCCGCCAATCGGCATCCACACCAGATTTTGCGGGTCGATAGTGAAACCCGGGAGCCGCTGTGCGCCGAGCTGGAAGCAGAACTCGCGCGGCGCGTGCTGGCTGAGATTGATCGCTACGACGTGGTCGTCATCTCCGACTATGCCAAGGGGGTCTGCACGCCGGCGCTGCTGCGTCAGGTGATCGACGCGGCCAAACGGGCCGATGTGCCGGTGGTGGTCGATCCCGTGCGAACCGACGACTACTCGCGCTATCGCGGGGCAACGACGATGACTCCCAATCGAAACGAAGCCGAGTGCGCCACAGGGCTGAAAATCGAGCGCCCCGAGGATGCCTTTGAAGTGGGGCGGCGGCTCTGCGAGGAGGCCGATTTGGCGATGGCCATCGTCACGCTCGATCGCGACGGCATGGCCCTGGTCCGTCCTGGCTCGACGGGCGAAGTGTTTCCAACCAAACCGCGGGCGATTTACGACATCACGGGTGCTGGCGACATGGTGCTAGCAACCATCGCCGTGGCGCTGGCGGCCAATGTCTCGCCGGAAGATGCCGTGCGGTTGGCCAACGTGGCCGGCGGCCTGGAAGTGGAACACGTCGGCGCCGTGGCGATCCGCCGCGACGACATGCGGGAATATCTGGTAGCCGAGCAGATGCCGTCGGCCGCCAAGTGCATCGCGGCCGACGCCCTGGTCCGACAAGTGGATGCCGCCAGGGCACGAGGACAGCGGATCGTCTTCACCAACGGCTGCTTCGATCTGTTGCACGTAGGACACGTAACCTACCTGCAACAAGCCGCCACACTGGGCGACATATTGATCATCGGCGTCAACAGCGACCGAAGCGTGCGGGAACTCAAAGGGCCAAAACGCCCCGTGATCGAAGAACACGACCGGGCAGCCCTGCTAGCAGCCCTCTCCTGTGTCGATTACGTGACCATCTTCGATGAGGCAACGCCGGAGCTGCTCGTCCGGCGGCTCAAGCCCGATGTGCTGGTCAAGGGTGGCGACTACACGATGGCCGACGTAGTGGGAGGAGATTTCGTCCGGGCCCAAGGGGGCCGCGTAGTGATCATCCCGCTGGTGCCGGGTGTGTCCACGACGAAGATTCTCAACTCGGCGGCAGCGTAGTAGCCTCCTTCTGCCGGAAGGTGGCTGGGTGGAAGTTAAGGCGCCGATTCTACAACTGGACCTGAAGAGCAAGTTTGGCCTTATCGCACGACCCAGCCCACGCCCGGCAGGCGAGGGCTACTTTTGCGACTACTTTGCATTCCACGAGCCATAGGGCCACTGCTTATAGTCTTGCACCAAGCCGGCTTTTTCTGGATTGTTTTGAATGTAGCGCGCGATTTTTTCGTCTCGTTCGTCGGAGCGAGACCAGTGATCGAACCACTCACTCTGCCAGAAGCGAGTGGCATGTTGAGAAAGAATTTTTGCCGCCTGATGTCCCGTCCAGCGCTTGAAATCCTCCAAGATCGTCTTGAGTTCCTGGTTACCCACTTCGCAAAACAGATGGAGATGGGTTGGCATCACCACGTACTGGAGCATCTGCCATGTTCCGCGCCGCTGGCGATGCTCAATCGCCTCAACGACCATCGCGGCCACTTCCGCTTGCTGAAGCTTTGGTTCCCACAGCGAACGGTCGAGCCAAGTTTCCATTTCCTTGAAAATAGCTCGTTGTTGTAATACCCAGGGTGGGCTATCTCGATCCGGTATCGCACGCAACTGCTCGAAGAGAATCGTAAGACGGCGACGGCCAGCCACTGGAATTGCGCCGCGCAGATGGATGGTTATGAAATAGCGTCCATCCTCGACTTCCCAATGCGGGAGGTTTCCCATCCAGAAAGCCGTCGTCTTCGGCTTGCGCTGCATCGAGTAGGCTCCTTCTGCTTGAAGATGCCTGAAATTTAATGCGCCGCGCGAAAACTGCAAGCCCGCCTGGATTGCACGATTCGGCCGCACCGCACGACCCAGCCCACGCCCGGCAGGCGAGGGCTACTGGTAGCCTCCTTCTGCCGGAAGGTGGCTGAGTGATAGGCGACGCGCTAAGCCTACAAATGGACCTGTTTAGTACATTTGGCCGTCTCGCGCGACCCAGCCCACGCCCCCGGCGCGCCGGGACTTGCAGCCGGCAGGCGAGGGCTACTTGCTACAGGAAATAATCGTTCCGATCCGCCTGGGGCGTTAGGGCCGCCAGCTTTTCGGGGTGATCCACCAGATCCTGGATCCACCAATTCGTGGCGTTGTAGAGACACGTCACGTTGCTGCATTCGTGGGCGGCGTCGAAACGGACGATCATGTCTCCCAGCTTCTGCTGGGTTTGCTTCACTTGCTCCTCATCCCGATAGCCGCGGCGGTCGGCGATCATGGCCATCGGCACGCTGCGATAGGCAGGGCAATTGAAAACTCCGTGGGGCGTGAGCACCTGCCGCATGGCTTGCATGTGGCAATTCTTGGGCTGCTTGGTGTATTTCTGCCAGCTTTGTTCTTCCAGCAGGCGGAGGTTCGTGCTCTCCACGATCTTGAACGTGCCGTCTTCCAATTTGCGGGCCTCGGCCACGGCCTGGCGAATCCGCTCGGTCACGCTGGTCAGCTCGTCCTCGGCCCGCCCTGGCTCCATGATCTCGGCCCCGTTGTCTTCCTGACGCATCAGAAACGGTTTGACGCTGACGTAGTCGAAGCGATACTGCTTCGCCCGCTTGGCGGCGATCACCAATTCGTGGATGTTTTCCACGATCTTCACATCGTCGCGCATCGCCCCTCTCCAGGTAACGATGAACGAATAGCCCACCTGGAAGCGAGGGTTGCGATCCTTGATCTGCGGAATCCACTCGCAAATCTGGTCGAGCGTGACCGGCTGCTTTGGCTTGTGCATCGCCTGAAAGGTGGCGTCGGTGCCTGAATCGAGTGACAGGCGAATCCAGTCGCCGGGCTCAAAGTACTCCGCTGACTCCAGCAGTCGATCGCCACGGCTGCCGTTGGTCACCACGGCCACCTGCTGCTTGAGTTCCTGTTTCACATAACGAACGATGTCCACAAATCGCGGATAAACGGTCGGCTCGCCGCCACCGATGAGGATGACGCTCCGCATTCCCCGCTTGGCCATTTCGGCCAGCGAACTGCGCAGCTCGTCTTCCTTGTGCTTGACACCCGTGTTGAGAATGTCCCAGTCGATGCAGTGATCGCACTGATAGTTGCAGGCCGTGGTCAGGTCGAGGTTGATCGAGATCGGGGCGGCATCGGGAGGCGTAGGCAAGGGGCGATTTTCCGCCACCGCCGCATCGCACGCAGCCCGCCAGCGAATGTAGTCCACCACATGGGGCAGCAACGATTGCTGCAAGAGCTTGGCGCTAAAATCGTGGAAATCGTGGGCGCCATCCATGGCGAAGTTCCTTGAGATAAGTAGGTCAGGCTATTGCCTGACGATTGACGCATCACTTTGCAATCTGATCCACCGCCGCTGCGTACAACGCGTCCAGCAGCCGCACATTGTCCAACAGCGCAGGGTCAACGCCGCGTGCATTACCGGCGCGGCAGCGACTTATAAAGTCAGCCAGCAATAATCGCAATGGGTCTTCCAGCGGCACGCGTTGTAGTTTCTCGTCGGAGTCGGCTGTCGCTGCTGAAACGGCTAGCTCGGGGCCACCGCGGGCGATCTCGCTTAGTCGCTGGTCCCCCATTTCCAGGAACATTGCGTAGTCCGACATCCGAATGGTGCGCCGCACGGTGCAGTCATTGATAGCATAGCCGGCCGGACGAGGTTGTCGTGGCGCTTGAATGAACCAGGCCTGCACGCTGGTATGCCCTGCCGTATGAACGTAATCGAACTTCACATTGAGCCGCCCGGCCACTGGACGCTCCATCCGCGGCCTCTCCATTCGTCCGCCGGTCGGCACACAGCTTAGCAGCAGGCTCAGCACATGCGGCATGGCGTTGGGAATCATGCCTGGGCCATCTTCGGCAGGCGCTAACAACATCTCCAAGTGCGTCACGGATTTGGCTCGCGCGGAAGGCCAACATTGGTCAAAAGCCCGCAGTGTATAGGGCCACTGCTGATTGACCATCAGCACCAAACCGGCCTCCGCAAAACCCTCGACCAACGGCCGGGCCGCTGCCACATTGTCGGCCCCTGGCGTGAAAACCAGAGGCTTTTCGCACAGGACGTGAACCCTGTGCTGAAGCGCCGCTTGCATTTGTTCGGCATGAAACTGTTGCGGCGAGCAGATCGCCATGGCATCGAGTTCTTCTTTTGCCAGCATGGCCTCGACGCTGTGATACCCGCGCACCTCCAGGCCATAGAGCCGCTTCAGCTCGGCCGCTGCCACCGCGATGGTCTCCTCGCGCGTACCGACGATCGCTACGACGTCCGCCCCCAATGCCGCCAGGTCGCGGGCCACGAATTGCCCAATCCCCTGTTCCGCCCGTCGCGCGCCCACGATTCCGATTCGCATGGTTCACTGACCCCTGCTCTGCTAGCGGCTAATTGTAGGGTGGGTGCTTGCACCCACCAATCTAAAAATGCGGCAAAATGCGGCCGAGACAGCGTGGGTGCAAGCACCCACCCTACGGCTGCTAAGCGTATCCGCAGCAATCCTTGCCGCCAACAGCACATCAACTCGGGTAATCGGCGGGGATAGATGGCGACTGAGCTTGATCCAACGGGCCGAAATCAGGATGATTCGCGCCCCATAGTAGCAGGCACACTCCGTGTGCCGTAGCAGGTCACCAGTACGATCGAAGTGAGGAGGGCCTTGCTGGGCAAGCCAGCAGTGGTATCAAGCGGATGACTGAGCCTGAAATCAAAAAACACACCGAAGGGGACAGTCCCACCGTCGCTCCGCGACAAAACATCACTGTTGGTTCCCAAAAATTGGGACAGTCCCCGCGCCCCCCCATCTCCGCGGCCATCATTTGTCACAACGAGTTGCACAACATCACTCGCTGCCTGGAGGCACTGGACTTCTGCGACGAGATTGTCGTCGTCGATTCCGGCTCGACCGACGGAACACGCCAGCTTGTGCAGGCGCATCCCAAGACTCGGCTCCTGACCCGGCCGTTCGACACCTTCATCAACCAGAAAAACTTTGCCCTGGACGCCTGCCGCAACGATTGGGTGTTGTCTGTAGACGCCGACGAAGTCATCACACCGCCTCTGCGACGCGAGATCGCCGCCCTGGATTTTGCCGCTGCCGGCTATCTGATCGGCCGTCGCACCTTCCTAGGTGAGCAAGAGATCCTGCACGGAACTTGGAACCCAGACTACAATCTCCGGCTGTTTCATCGCAGCCATGGACGCTGGGGTGGGACAAATCCTCACGAGCGAGTCGTGCTCGATGCACCGGCCGTGCGGCTTAAGCAGCGGATGCTCCACTACAGCTATCGCACTCGCCAGGAGTTCCTGGCTCGTAATGAGAAGTATACGCGGATGATTGTGGACTACGTGGCCCAGCGCGGCCATCGCTCTTACCCTGGCGAGCCGCTGATCCATGCTGTAGGCAACTTTGTCAAAGCCTATCTGGTCAAGCAGGGATTTCGAGACGGCGGGGCCGGTCTGTTCATCGCCTGGCACACGGCTCGCTTCTCCCGTTTGAAATATCAATGGCTGGCACAGCGCAGTCGCCAGCCCAGCGGAACTCTCCAGCAGTCTGAACTGAAACAAGTGGCCTAGCCGTTCCAACGAACCAACGCGAAAACGAGGATCCAGCGCGTGAATAACTCCGTCACTCAATTCGCCCGGCGCACGTTGCGTTCGTTTCGCAAGCGGATCATTCCCTCGAAAGGAATCATGGGTTCGCGGCATAAGATGCCGGACGTGGCCGATGCGGACTTTGAAATCATGCGTCAGGTCGAGCCGTATACGATGATCGGTGCCGATCGGCTTCAGGCGCTGATCGAGGCCGTTCGCTATGTCGAGAAGGCGCAGTTGCCAGGAGCGATGGTCGAGTGTGGCGTGTGGCGCGGCGGGGCGACGATGGCCGCCATGATCGTCATGCTCGAACTAGGGCGCACCAACCGCGACTTTTATCTCTACGACACGTTCGAGGGAATGTCCACGCCCACGGTTCACGACCGCCGGATCGACGGCCGACACGCCATGCCTGAGTTTCATGCCCGGCGGACTGGCAGCGATTCGGCCGATTGGTGTCGGGCGGATCTGGACGCCGTGCGCGACGCGGTTCTTAGCACCGGCTATCCAGCCGAGCGAATCCATTTTGTCAAAGGAAAGGTGGAAGACACGATCCCCGCCACGATGCCGCAGGAGATTGCCCTGCTGCGACTGGACACGGATTGGTACGAATCGACGCGCCACGAAATGGTTCACATGTTCCCGAAGCTGGCGACGCGCGGCGTGCTGATTCTGGATGACTACGGCCACTGGCAGGGCGCCCGCCAGGCCGTGGATGAATATCTCGACGCTCATCGGATCGCCTTGCTGCTGACACGCACCGACTACACAGGCCGCATGGGAATCAAGGTGTAGATA
>JAIOPX010000145.1 GCA_021413705.1 Planctomycetota bacterium
GTCGATCGCCCGCTGGATCGATCTATTGGTCGCCCACGTCCACGAAAACGCGCAACAGGCGAGTGTCGCAAAGCTGCCGACCACTGCTCAGGCCACGAATCACGACACCGGAATTGACGTGTGCCCCCTGGCGATCGATCCAGACCGAGCCCGCGACTTTGCCGACGATCTGGCCCATCAACGCAGCGCGGGGCTGCATGGGCGCGCCGCGGCCCTGGCCATCGGCTCGCTGCGGGCGACGCTGGGAGACCAGCTCAGCGCGGCCAGTCCCAACGCCGACTTGAACCACGCTCTGGCCACTAGCATCGTGGCCTGCTTCGCCCCCGGCCTGTTTGAATCGACCGGCGTCTACCGGTCGCTATGGACCCAGCGGCTGGCCAATCATTCGGCCGACGTGGAAGGGCTGATTGGCGATCTGGTGGCGATGGAGTTTTAGGCGGTTGGCTATCGGCTATCAGCGGGAGTGGAGGCTGATATGGCCTGATTGAGGTCGGCGGCCTGGACTGGCGATTCACATCGCATTCCGCCGCTCTTCTGCGGCTCTCTGCGGGGCTACTATGGCCCGCAATCTGCCGAATCGCTATGATTGGCGGCTCGAAGCCTACCCCATTTTCGGCTTTCGGAATGCTGATTTTCGTCCAAAAACGCAAGCCCTCGCGCAGATGGATGCGTAGAACCTCCATTGTCGCTCCAGGACATCGATCATGCCTACCTGCGGGAGTTCGCCCACCTTGAGTTCCCTCTGCTCTGCGAGTTCAAACAGTGCCAGTTCACAGCGGGCCAGGCAACAACGTGGCCCGCTCTCTTGCCAGCTGCTCGCTGCGCTGATTCTGGCCGCGTGCGGCGTGGGGCTGTCAGGCTGCGGTACGGCGGAGAAAGAAACCAAGGGTGCAGACCCCGCCAAGGCGGCCGACAGCCACGCCCCCGTCACGGCGGAAATGGGGGGGCCCGGTTTCACTGGCGAAGGTTGGCTAACGGCCACGCCCGGACCGCTGGGAGATCCGAAAGCCAAACCGGGGGGAGAATTGGTCTCCGAATTTCCGGCGTGGCCCGACACGCTGCGCCCCTACGGCATCGGGGCCAATATGCAAACCAACCAGATCGTGGCCGGGATGTGCTACGAGACGCTATGTGGAATGCACCCGCAGACGCTCGAGACGATCCCGGCGCTGGCCAGCCACTGGTGGATCTCCGAAGACAAGATGAAGTTCCGGTTTCGGATCAACCCCCTGGCAAAATGGTCGGACGGCCAACCGGTGGTGGCCGAAGACGTGGTGGCCACCTACAAGCTGATCATGGACCCGACGCTGCTGGAGCCGAACTATCAGTCAACGCTGAGCAACCTCAAAGAGCCCAAGGCGCTCTCGAAGTACATTGTCGAGGTCGAGTGCAAAGAGAAGCACTGGCGAAACTTCCTCCGCATCATTGGGATGAAGATCCTGCCGAGCCACGAAATCGCCGGTTTGACGGGAAAGGAATTTCTGCGGAAGTACAACTTCAAATACACCGCCACGAGCGGGCCGTACATTGTGCGGCCGGAAGACATCCGCAAGAACGAATCGCTCGCGGTGACGCGCCGCAAGGATTACTGGGGCGATGCCCTGGAGATGAACCACGGCCTGTTCAACTTCAAGCGGATTCGCTTTGTCATCATCCTGGGCGACCGGTTGCCTTTCGATAAAGTGTGCAAAGGAGACATCGACTTCTACCTGGTCAACACGGCCAAATGGTGGGTCGAGGAAGTGGTCGGGCTCGACGGCGCGACGAAAAATACGTCGCCGCTGAAGTCTCCGTTGAAGCAGGTTCGGCTGGGGCAATTGGTCGCGCAGAAGATCTTTACGCACGTGCCCGAGGGATTCCAGGGGGATGCGTTCAACATGCGCAATCCTCCGCTCACCGACCGGCGGGTCCGGCTGGCGCTGGCGCATTTGTTCGATCGCAAAACGCTGTTGACCAAGTTTGCCTACGACGAATACGCCGCCCTGAAGTCTTATTATCCGGGAAGCGACTATGAGAATCCCGACAACAAGCTCACGGAGTTCGATCCAAAGCGGGCCCAGGAACTGCTGACCGAGGCTGGCTACACCCAGCGAGACTCCGACGGGGTGCTGATGCGCAACGGCGAGCGCCTCAGCGTGACTCTCACCTACGACATGGACGGCTTCAGCAAATACTACACCGCCTACCAGGAAGCCTGCCGCAAGGCGGGGGTCGAGATCAAGTTGAATCTGATCGACCTGCCGGCGCAGTCCAAGGCCCATCAGGAGAAGACGTTTCAATTCATCGGCGCGGGGTTTACGGGCGAGTTGTTTCCCGACCCCCGGGAACTTTGGTATTCCAAGATGGCCAACGAGCGCGGCAGCGACAATTTGCCCGGTTTGCAAAACAAGGAAGTGGACAAGATCATCGACACCTACGATCACGCGTTTGAATTGAGCGAGCGCATCAAACTGCTG
Source organism: Planctomycetota bacterium (assembly GCA_021413705.1). GTDB lineage: Bacteria > Planctomycetota > Planctomycetia > Pirellulales > UBA7805 > JAIOPX01. The sequence goes on from JAIOPX010000145.1 coordinate 2,457, forward strand.
CGACAGCTCGATGGCGTGGTGTTCAACGAGTATCCCTACATGCTGCAATGGTACGTGCCGTGCCAGCGCATCATGTGGTGGAACAAGTTCGGCATGCCCGAGACCGTGCTCACCAAATATGGCGATTGGAGCGACGCTTACACCACCTGGTGGTATGACCCCGAGAAGGCGGCCAAACTGGAAGAATCGCGCCGCACGGGAGAGGTCATCACGCCGATGCCGCCGCGCGAGTTGCACCCCTGGCCCATTTCGCCGGACAAGGCGTCGCCGAAAAGCGGCGAGTGACCCGTTACGACGGGTGGCATGTTGCGTCGAGCGACACGAGCAGCGTATCTGGTCAGGATTTGCTGTGGTGATTGTTGCGGGTGTTGGTAAAAACAACGGTTAGCATTCTGACGCCGAGCCTCGACCTGGATCCGCACTGCGATGGCCACCTATTTTCTCCGTCGCTTTCTGCTGATGATTCCCACGTTCATTGGGGTCACCTTCTTCGTCTTCATGATCACGCGCATTGTGCCGGGCGGACCGATGGAGCGGTGGATCAATTCCGCGCGGCACGGCTCGGGAGGGGGACGCGAAGGAGGGGGCGCCTCTGGGGGACGCGGCTCCGCCGGGATGCCCAAGGGGGTTTCGGACGAGATGATCAAGCAGTGGCAGAAGCAATTTCACTTCGACCGGGCGCCGCCGGTGGCGTACTGCCTGTGGCTTAAAGACGTGGCCCAACTGAACCTGGGCGAATCGATCAATACGCAGGAATCGGTCTGGGACATGGTGGTCCAGCGGTTTCCGGTGAGCCTGACGTTCGGCCTGTCCGGGTTCATTCTGGCCTACCTGGTTTGCATTCCGCTGGGGATTGCCAAAGCCCTGCGGCACGGCTCGGCATTCGACTTCGTTAGTTCGACGCTGGTGTTCATCGGCTATTCGATTCCCGGCTGGGCGTTGGGGATGCTGCTGTTGCTGTTCCTGGCCAGCGGCCGCTTTTATGACGTCGCGCCGTTGGGGGGCATTCACAGCCTCGAGTACAGCCAATTGCCGAGAGTCGTCAAGTGGATGTCCGACGAGAAAGAAGTGAAGGACGAGTTCGGCGCCTTGAAATGGGAAAACCTGCCGTTGCCGGCGAAGGTGCTCGACCGGGCCTATTACATGATGCTGCCCGTCTTCTGCTACACGGTCGGCGGCTTTGCCATGCTCACGGTGTTGACCAAAAACTCGCTGATGGACAATCTGGGGCAGGACTACGTCCGCACCGCGTTCGCCAAGGGGCTTTCGCCGCGGCGGGCCATCTTCCTGCATGCGATGCGCAATTCGCTCATTCCGCTGGCCACCGGTTTTGGCGACGCGCTGGGGTTGATCATGTCCGGGGCCTATTTGATTGAATTTGTGTTCAATATCAACGGTCTCGGCTTTCTTGGCTTCCGCTCCATCCAGGAACGCGATTACGGCGTCGTGATGGGCATTCTGGTCATCAACACGGTGCTGCTGCTGTTTGGACGGATCCTCTCGGACTTCCTGTACGCGGTGATCGATCCGCGGATCCGCTTCGAGTAATTTGCCAAGGTGATCCGTTGAAGCCCGTGAAGTCCGCATCGCTGTTGCAACTGCGACTGCGCCGATTCAAGCGCCTGAAACGCGGCTACTACAGCTTTCTGCTGTTGGCGGGGGCGTATGTGCTGTCGTTCTTCCTGCCGTTTTTGATGGGCACGCAGGCGCTGGTGGTCCGCTACCAAGGGCACTACTACTTTCCAGTCTTCAGGTCGTACCTTTACGAAACCATCGGCCTGGGACAAAAGAATGTGATCGAGGGGAGCACGCTGGGACAGGTCGACGCGCCGAGCGAGGCCGACTATCGCGAGTTGAAGAAGCAGTATGCCAGGGAGGGACAAGGCAATTTCGTCTGGATGCCGCTGATCTTGTCTTATGGCCCCTCCGAGAACTTTCTGCAAGCCGAGGGGAATCACCCACAGGTTCCCTCCCGCGCGCATTGGCTGGGAACGGACACCGGCGGCCGCGACATCTTCGTGCGGCTTTGCTATGGCTACCGCACTTCGATCACGTTTGCCCTGGCGGTGACCGGTTTTTCCACCGTGTTGGGAGTCCTGTTCGGCGCGCTGTTGGGCTACTATGGCCGCTGGCTCGACATGCTGGGATTGCGGCTGGTCGAAATCTGGTCGTCGGTTCCGTTTCTGTACACGGTCATCATCGTCTCCTCGATTTTTGAATCGGGCTTTATCCCGCTGGTGCTGATCTTGACCGTGTTTGGCTGGATGGGAACCGCGTACTACATTCGCGGCGAGTTTTATCGAGAGAAGGCCAAAGACTACGTGGCTGCGGCGATGGCCTGCGGCGAGGGAGACCTGGCGATCATGTTTCGCCACATCCTGCCCAACTCGCTCACGCCGATCATTGCCTTCACGCCGTTTGCCATCGTGGCTGAAATCGAGACGCTCGTCGCATTGGACTTTCTGGGCTATGGCCTCCCGAAGCCGACCCCCAGTTGGGGCGAACTGATGCGCCAAGCCCAGGACGCCGGCATCGGCGGCACCAACGACTGGCACTTGATCGTCTTCCCGCTGTTGATGATGTTCATCACGCTGCA